>NZ_CALFQK010000190.1:0-7999 GCF_937921195.1 uncultured Salinicola sp. | reverse complement strand
ACCTTGCAGTCGACGACCAGGTCCTGAACGCTGCAGATCCGCGCCGGCGGATGATCGCCGAACACTTCCTTGAACACCTTGTTGAACGAGCTGAAGTAGCGCGCGTCGGTGAGCACGGCAGTGACATGGACGACATCCTCGACGCCGTAGCCGGCTTCCTCGGCGATCTGCAGGCAGCTGGCGAAGGCCAGCCGCGACTGCTCGATGATGCTGCCCTCGACGACCTCGCCGTCGGTCATCGGAGTCTGGCCGGAGACGAACAGCCAGCCGGCCGCTTCGGTGGCGCGGGCGAAGGGCAGTTTCTGGCCGCCGGTGCCGACGCCGCCCTCGACGCCATAACGTTTGATGCTCATGGATTGTTCTCCTGATGGGTTCGCGGGACGAGATCACGCGATGGTTCAGGCCTGACCGGCAAGGTCAGGCTCAGTAGCAGACGCCGCGAGCGTGGACGGTTATCTCGCCGACGATGTCGTTGCCCTCGCACAGCACCAGGCGATCCTTGAGATTGGGCACGACGCAGCAGTGGTTGGGGATGATCTCGAACCGATCGCCGATCGCGAGTCGATGAAGGGAGGGATCGTAGCGCAGGAAACCATGCTCCTCGTTGAGATGGGTGATCGTCGCATCCGGCATCGAGACGACATGGCCATGGCCCTTGCCGTGCTTGGTACCGTCGCTGGTCAACGTCTTGGAGCCAGCATCGAGAATGGCGTAGCCCGGCTCCTGCTGCGCAATGACCGTCGTCAACACACGCTGGGCGCACTGCGCCGGGGTGACCTCGCCGACATCGAGGATGCCGCGATCGCCCAGCACGTAGTTGCCGGCCCGGACCTCGGTGGCGCCGGGCAGTGCCTCGATCATCAACGCCTCCATGGAGGAGCCGATGGACAAGGTGTCGACGACGATTCCCGCCTCCGCCAGCAACGTCCTTACCGACTTTAGCGTCTCCAGCGCCTCCTGAGCGACGGCGATGCGCGCCTCGCGACTCGCGGGCGCGTAGCACTGTCCGGCGTAGCCCTGCAGCCCGGATATCCGAACCGATGCCAGATCAACGGCGCGCCGGGCGACCGCCAGCACGCGCTCGTCCGGTGGCAGCTCGCCGCGGTGAATGCCCACGTCGATCTCGAGATAGAGTTCGATGACCCGGCCGGCCTCGGCGGCTGCCGAGGCAACGTTCTCCAACGCCTCCAGCGAGTTGATCGACACGATCAGTCGGTCAAGTCGTGGGGCCAGGGCAACCAGGCGCTGACGATTGCGCTCACCGATGATCGGGTAGGCGATCAGGATGTCCTTGAGGCCGTGATCCGCCATGACTTCGGCTTCGCCGATACTGGAAGTGGTGATGCCCCGGGCGCCGGCCTGCTGCTGGCGCAGCGCGATATCGGCACTCTTGTGCGTCTTGATATGAGGACGATGCGCGACGCCGGCATCGGCGAGCCGGCGCTCCATTCGGTCGATGGTCGCGTTCAGGATATCGCGACGCACGATGACTTCCGGGGTCAGCAGTTCGTCGAGAGTCGTAGGGTGATCAGGCATGCGAAAAAATGACCTCGTCGAGGGAATCTATGATCTGGGCATAACCGAGTGCCGCCATCTCGAGTTGATCGAGCTCGACGAATTCATCGGCCTGATGGGCCTGCACGATAGAGCCCGGACCGATGATCAGTGTCTTGATGCCGGCCTCCATCAGAAAGGCAGCCTCACAAGTCGCTTCAAAGGGATAGAGACGAGGCGCCATACCGCGTGCCCGTTCGACTGCGGCCGCGCAGTGTCGGCTGATACCCGCCTCGACCGGCGTCAGGCCGGACGGACAGAAGGTAGTCTGGTTCAGCTGCCAGGACCCGATGCTGCCGGCGGCTTGCAGACGCGAGAGTTCGGCTTCCAGAGCGTCGCGCACCTGGGCCTCGGTTTCGCCGCAGGCCAGGCGGCCATCGATCTGCAGGCTCGCCCGGGCCGGGATGACGTTGACCTTGACGCCACTCTGGCATCCGGTGACCTGCAGCCGGCTCTGGCCGAGCACATCGTTGGATCGCTGCTGCTGCCATCGCCTGTCCAGGTTGCGAATCGCCTGAACCGCTTCGACGGCATGGTAGAGCGCATTGACGCCATGCTGCGACTGCGCCGCATGACAGGCAACGCCGTCCATGACCAGCTCGAACGCGATGACGCCGCGATGCCCTATCGCGATATCCATACCGGTCGGTTCGCCAACCACGCACCAGTCGGCATGGAACCCGCTGTCCAGCAACGCCTTGATGCCCTTGTTGCTCTTCTCTTCGTCGATTACCGCCGTGAAGACGATATCCACCGCCGGTGGCTCGTCCTGGTCGACCAGGCACTCGAGCACGTGCATGAACGCCGCGACCGAGCCCTTCATGTCGCAGGCGCCGCGCCCGTACAGACGGCCATCGCGGATGTCGGGCGTAAACGCTGGCGTGGTCCAGAGTTCGGCAGGGCCAGCCGGCACCACGTCGAGATGGCCGTTGTAGGCGAAGCTGTGGTTCCGGTTGCGCCCCGGCAACCGGGCGATCACGTTGAACCGGTCACCCGCCACCGGCTGGCGCGTCACTTCCAGACCCAGCCGCTCGCAGAAACTGGCAATGACATCGCCTACGCCCGCCTCGTTACCGGGAGGGTTCTCGCTTTCCCTCTCGATCAAACGGCGCGTCAGTTCGGCCACCCGCTGGACATCGAGTCGTTTTCTCAGGTTCGAACTCATGTCGCCTCCCGGCTTACGGTGGTCACCCCGACCCCGTCACGGGCGGGCTGAGTGATCAGGCTGACGACGATCAGCGTCAACACATTGGCGACGAAGCCCCAGGCGGGGGCGACGATGCCCCACGGCGTACCGATGACATAGGAGAACAGCAGCGCGGTGACAAGTCCGACGATCAGCGCGGCGATCGCTCCCTGCTTGGTCGCCTTCGACCAGAACAAGGCGGCGATCATCAGCGGGAAGAACTGGATCACACCGCTGTAGGTATTCGCCAGAATCGTCCAGAGGAAGGTCGGCTTGGTCAGCGCCGCCGCATAGGCGATCACGCAGGTGATCAGCACGAACGCGCGGGAAACGGCGATGATCCTGGATTCCGATGGACGCTTCTTGACCAATCGCAGATAGAGATCCTGCGCCACTGTCACCCCCTGGGAGTGGGCGAGACTGTTGATCGTCGAGAGCGATGCGGCGATACCGCCGGCGCCCAGGATGGCGATGGTCCAGAGGGGTGCATAGTCGCCGATCAGCGAGATCAGTGCCGTATCGGGGCTCGCCAGGGAGGGAATCAGAATGGCGGCGGCGAGCGCCCCCAGCACGACGGGTAACTGGCTGGGCACCGAGGCCAATGTGATCAGCGAACCGACGCGACGGGCGTCACGCGCGGAGCGTGCGGCGACCATACGCATGTAGAGATGCGGCCACATGTATCCGCCGAGTCCGATGACCCAGGTCTGGGACAGGAAGTACCCCCACTCGAGATTCTTCGGTCCAGGTAGGGTCAACAATTCGGGAACACGCGTACGCGCCGCTTCGAAGAAGCTGCCGAACCCGCCGAAGGCATCGAAGAGGATCATGCCGACGACGAACCAGATGCTGGTCACGAAAACGATGCCGAGCAGGACATCGGTCCAGGCGACGGAAGTCATGCCACCGAAATAGATGAACAGTGCGCAGATCGCCACGGCGATCAGCGCACCCAGCCAGAACGGTACTAGGCCGTCGGTAAAGATATCGAAGATCAACCCGACGCCGACCACCTGAATGGTGATGTAGGGAATCATGCAGACCGTGCCCACGAGCCCGACGAGAAGTCCCAGCAACCGGCTGTCGAATCGATGCGCGAAGAAATCGGCTTGCGTCACGAACCGGTGGCGCTGCCCCAGCGCCTGCATGCGGGGCGCGATGAAATAGAAGACGAGACCGGAAATCGCGGTCGACGTGAACGCGAAGATCCAGCCGATGCCCTTGGCATAGACCTCCGCCACCGCACCGAGAAACAGCGACGAACTGTACCAGGTCGCCATCGACGTGAAGAACAGCACCACCGGCCCCATGCCCCGTGAGCCGAGAAAGTACTCGTTGACGCTGAGCGCCTGTTTCGCCTTGCGGCTGAAGGCGGGCGCGAGACCGACCCCCAGCGTCAGGATGAGAACGATGGAAATGCCAATCAACGCCGTCATGATTTGCTCTCCCCTTCCAGGGAGGACACGCGGCTATGCAACACCATGAGAATCCATAACAGCAGCGGTATCGCCCCACACCACAACAGGAAGAACGGAACACCCAGAGGCGATGGGGTGATGCGGTTGGCAAGGATGACGATCGGCGTGGCGGTCATGGCGATGACGACCGCCATCAGCAACCACAGGACACGTTGGGTTAGGGAGCGTGACATGGCAGGGCCTTTATTGATGTTGTCTTCTAATCACTCAACATATAATACATGTTCGAATAATTTATAATACATCATCACGAGCAATACAATCGCCACTGGAACTTTGTCCGAGTAACACCAATCATCGAAAATCGACAACCTAGCCCGACGGGCGGCCAAAACCTGTATGACATCTCCGGAAAACGCTACACTGCGCGTAATTGCACGAGTGGATGAAAGAAGGGTTATGGCAGGAATCGATTTCTTCGCGGGTGGCGGATCGCGCCTCTACAGACAGGTGGGCGAACATCTGCTCGCCCGTCTGAATGCCGGCGAGTTTGCCATCAGCGGCCGGCTGCCTTCGGAAAAGAACCTGTGCGAGGCCTACGACGTCAGCCGTACCGTGATCCGCGAGGCGCTGATCATGCTCGAGGTCAAGGGCAAGGTCGAGATCCGCAAGGGTTCAGGCGTTCACGTGGTAGAGGGGAGCGATGCCAACGAAGAGCTCGACCACGACATAGGTCCATTCGAACTGCTGCAGGCGCGCCAGATTCTCGAGAGCAGCATCGCTCGGCTCGCCGCACGCACGGCGGGTCCACGCGATATCGCTCGCCTGGAGACCGCCCTGGCGCTGGAGACTCAGGAGTTCGAGCAAGGCATCTACCAGGGTCGGGGGGATTTCGAGTTTCACCTGGGGGTCGCCGAGGCCACACAGAACAGTCTACTGATTGCCACGGTCCACCAGCTCTGGAAATATCGGGAAAAATCGCCGATGTGGCAGAAGCTGCAGTCCCATATCGAGAACAAGCAACAGCTCAACTACTGGGTGCCAGACCACCGGCGCATTCTCGATGCGCTCTCCCGGCGCGATGCGACACTGGCCGAAAGCAGCATGAGCGAACATCTCGAGCATGTGCGGGAGATGCTTTTCGAACTCTCCGACATCGAACGACCCGACATGGATCGCCAATTCTTCGCGCTACCGGCTCGCTAGGGCATCACCACCCGAATCGCCATCGGCCGCTCGTCGAGGTTGTCGGCACCGCCGCGGTCGACGACCAGAAACTCTCCCTCTCTTTCCAGCACCGAATGGATCGCATGCCAGGTACCGGCGCGGTAGTTGACACCCTGGCGGCCGTCGGTGACGAAGGCACGAACCTCGCTCGGGTCGATAGCGTCGCCCGGCGGGGCCACGACCACGATGAAGCGCTCCTCGTGCAGCGGCATGAACGCCTGGCTGCCCAGCGGATGGCGCTCGAGCAGTTCCAGTTCCAGCGGCAGCGGCACCGGTTGACTGACGAACACGCTGATCAGCGGTGGCGTCGAGGCGTCGCGGATGTCGACCTTGGCCAGCGCGTGGTGGCGTCGGGTGCGGCCGTTGTTGATCGGGAACGACTCGCTGCCGCGCGAGTCGATCACCTCGCCGAACGCGGCGAAGGCCTCTGCGGTCAGCTTCGCGGCCTCGAGTTCCAGCATGCTCACTCTCCTATTCTTGTTGCCGAATTTCCGGCTTATCGTATACAAAAAAACAACGTCCAGCGCAGGCACCAGGACGACTCGTGTTCAATCTGCCGGCTGCTCGACTTGGCCATTTCACCGTAACTGCACCCTGGTAATTGCACCCTAAGAGTGCCGGGCATCCCCGATCTGCGCACCCATCGTGCAACAACCGGCGAGAGAACGGCTCAGCGCGGCCAGGCTTCCGCCGCCAGTCAGGGGTTCGTTCGGCCGCGTCTGCCCTGAGCGTGTCGGGCTAGATACCTGATCGATGAGGGGATTATCCGGCAACAGCCGTTTTCACCCCGCCGCGACGGCCTGCGACTATTCGTGGATGGCGGGCATGGCACGCATCTTGTATACAAAATAACGGGAATCACAATCACAAGACGGCCCCGCGGAGGGCACACGCCATGTCGCAACATCCTTCCGGCTACAGCGATCGGCTCTATAACGCCGATCTGGCGCCAACCACCCAGAACTGGAACTGGTACAACATCCTCGCTTTCTGGCTCTCCGACGTCCATAGCGTCGGCGGCTACGTGGTCGCCGCCAGCCTGTTCGCGCTCGGCCTGGCGGGCTGGCAGGTGCTGATTTCGCTGCTGGTGGGTATCTGCATCGTGCAGATCTTCGCCAACCTGATGGCCAGACCGAGTCAGAAAGCCGCGGTGCCGTTCCCGGTGATCTGTCGGCTCTCGTTCGGCGTCTTGGGCGCCAATATCCCGGCGATGATTCGCGGCCTGATCGCGGTGGTGTGGTACGGCATCCAGACGTTTCTCGCCTCCAACGCCCTGACCATCGTGATCCTGCGCCTGTTCCCCGGCATGGAATCGCTGGCCGGCCCCAGCTTTCTCGGCCTCTCCTATCTGGGCTGGATCAGCTTCATGCTGCTGTGGTGCCTGCAGGCGATCGTGTTCTGGCGCGGTATGGATTCGATCCGCCGCTTCATCGACTGGAGCGGCCCGGCGGTTTATGTGGTGATGTTTGCGCTCGCCGCCTGGCTGGTGTGGCAGGCGGGCTGGGCCAACATCAGCTTCACCCTGAGCGATATCCAGCTCTCTCCCGGCGAACAGCTGTGGCAGATGGTGATCGCGGCCGCCATCGTCGCCGGCTATTTTGCCGGCCCGACGCTCAACTTCGGCGACTTCACCCGCTATGCGCGCACCTTCGACGACGTCAAGCGCGGCAACTTCTGGGGCCTGCCGGTCAACTTCCTGGTGTTCTCGGCGACCACGGTGATGATGGTCTCGGCGACGCTTCCGGTCTTCGGCGAAATGATCGACGATCCGATCGAGACCGTCTCGCGCCTCGACAACACTTTCATCGCCGTACTGGGCGCCGCCACCTTCGTGACGACGACGATCGGCATCAACATCGTCGCCAACTTCGTCGCCCCGGCGTTCGACTTCTCCAACATGGCGCCGAGCAGGATCAGCTTCCGCACCGGCGGCTTCATCGCCGCCGTCGGCTCGATCTTCCTGACCCCGTGGAACCTGTTCAGCAATCCGGAGATCATCCACTACACCGTCGATCTGCTGGCGGCCGCCATCGGCCCGCTCTACGGCATCCTGATCATGGACTACTACCGCATCCGCCGCGGGCATATCGATGTGGACGCCCTGTTCAGCGTCGATCCCGGCGGCCCCTACTGGTACCGCAACGGTTTCAATCCGGCCGCGGTGAAGGCGGTGGTCGCCGCATCGCTGATCGGCATCGTGATCAACTTCCTCCCGCTGGGTGACCTGGGGCACTTCTCGGTGTTCATCGGCGGCGCGCTCGGCGCGACGTTCTACGCCATGGCGATGCGACGCGCCTCTGTCGCGGCAGCCGTCGCCTCGTAGTCGGCCGTTCTGTCTCTTAGAGCGCCTCGTGCGTTCTCTCCCGTTGCCGGCGCCTCCAGCGCCGGCTTTTTTGTGATCGCCGCGGCGCGACATCAAAGATGGCGCCTCATTTCTCGCGGGTACGCTTCCCATTGCGCCCGGAAGATTGTATAAAATCTACAATATTCGCGACACTCGCCGTTGCGAGCCGCTCAACGTCCTGCGGCCTGCCCGTATCGGAGGAACCCCCATGAAGCGCATCCATGTCATCGATTCCCACACTGGGGGAGAGCCGACGCGGCTGGTCATGGA
>NZ_CALFQK010000189.1:0-17307 GCF_937921195.1 uncultured Salinicola sp. | reverse complement strand
CCTGTTCGAGCGCGACTGCAGCGTGCAGCTCCGCCACCAGAAGGTGCTGGAAGAAGCCCCGGCGCCCAACCTGTCCCCCGCGCTGCGCCAACAAATGGGCGAAGCTGCCGTCCGCGCCGCCCAGGAGATCGGCTATGTCGGCGCCGGTACGGTGGAGTTCCTGCTGGATGCCGCCGCAGAACCTGTCTCAAACACCGAGACGAGCGAAGCGACGCGTTTCTACTTCATGGAGATGAACACCCGGCTGCAGGTCGAGCACCCGGTCACCGAGTTGATCACCGGCGAGGATCTGGTCGAGTGGCAGCTGCGCGTGGCCGCCGGGCTGCCGCTGCCCAAGGCCCAGGACGCGCTGACGCTCACCGGCCACGCCATCGAAGCGCGGCTCTATGCCGAGGACCCGGACAACGACTTCCTGCCCGCTACCGGCACGCTCGAACGGTTCGGACTCGACCTGAACGCCAGCGACCTGGCGCCGGATCGCGTGCGTCTGGATAGCGGCGTCGAAGCCGGTGACGACGTCTCGATGCACTATGACCCGATGCTGGCCAAGCTGATCGTCCACGGCGAGGATCGCGGCCAGGCCCTGGCGGAGATGGATCGCACGCTGGCGGCACTGGATATCTCCGGCGTGAACACCAATCGCCGTTTTCTGCAGCGCCTGGTGACGCATCCGGATTTCATCGCCGCCCGGCTCGACACCCGCTTTATCGAACACCACCACGACGCGCTGTTCGCGAGTGAACCGGCCACTGATGCGGACATCGCTTGCGCCGCTCTGGTAGCGCTCGACCAACTAGAACAGACAGGCGATGACCATTCACCATGGGAGCGCCGTGACGGCTGGCGGCTCAACGCCCCGCAGCACCTTCGACTGGCATTTGCCGAGGCCGAGGGCGCGCCGCCGATCCCCGTGACCGCGACACGCTCTGCCTCGCAATCGACTTGGCAACTGAGCGTGGACCGAGACGGCGAGCAGCATCTCGAAGGCCGCCTGCAGCGGCTCGACGGTGACGCCGTGGCGATCACCCTGGATGGCCATCGCCGTCGCCTGCTGGCGCGCACCGATCCCGCTCTGGATGGCGAAACGATCATTCTCACTGCCGCCGGCTTCCAGTCCCGCCTGATCTGGCGGCGCTCGGACCGGGTCGATCATCTGCCGCATGAGGTCGAAGCCAGGCTGACTGCCTCCATGCACGGCACCGTGGTGGCGCTGCTGGTCGAACCCGGCCAGACGGTGGAGAAAGGCACGCCGCTGGTGGTGGTGGAAGCGATGAAGATGGAACACACCCTGAGCGCCCCCGCCGCCGGCGCGGTGGAAGCGTTTCACTTCAAGGTGGGCGACGCCGTGGCGCAGGGGGATGAGCTATTGGCGTTCGCCAGCGCCGACGCGACTGAGGGGGTGTGAGATGGGGATGCCAAACCAGGTC
Organism: uncultured Salinicola sp.; assembly: GCF_937921195.1. Lineage (NCBI taxonomy): Bacteria > Pseudomonadati > Pseudomonadota > Gammaproteobacteria > Oceanospirillales > Halomonadaceae > Salinicola > uncultured Salinicola sp. The sequence goes on along the minus strand of NZ_CALFQK010000189.1, from coordinate 15,880 downwards.
AGCGTGGTGGAGGTCGGCCCGCGGGACGGGCTACAGAACGAAGCCGAACCCATCGCCACCGCCGCCAAGCTTGAACTGATCGAGCGGCTCGGCGCGGCGGGGCTAAAGCGGATCGAAGCGGCGAGTTTCGTCTCGCCCAAATGGGTGCCGCAGATGGCGGATCACCGCGAGGTGATGACCGGCATTCGCCGCCGGCCGGGTGTGATCTACTCCGCGCTTACGCCCAATCTCAAAGGGCTGGAGGCCGCGCTGGCGTGCGGCGTCGAAGAGGTCGCCGTTTTCGCAGCGGCGAGCGAAGCCTTCTCCCAGAAGAACATCAACTGCTCCATCGCCGAGTCACTGGCGCGCTTCGCCCCGGTGATCGAACGCGCCCGTGAGTCGAACGTGCGCGTGCGCGGCTATGTCTCCTGCGTGCTGGGTTGCCCGTATGAAGGCGAGGTGGCCCCGGCCAGGGTCGCCGAGGTCTCCCGGGCGCTGTACGAGATGGGCTGCTACGAGATCTCGCTGGGCGACACCATCGGCGTCGGTACCCCGCTCGAGGCCAAGCGCCTGCTCGACGCCGTGGCGCACGAAATCCCAATGAATAAGCTCGCCGCCCACTTCCACGACACCTACGGCCAGGCGCTGGCCAATCTCTACGCCGTGCTCGAGGAAGGCATCGGCGTGATCGACAGCGCCGTCGCCGGCCTCGGCGGCTGCCCCTACGCCAAGGGCGCCACCGGCAACGTCGCCACCGAAGACGTGATCTACCTGCTCAACGGCCTCGGCATCGACAGCGGCGTGGATCTGGACAAGTTGGCAGAGACAGGGGTGTGGATAACCCAGACCATCGGCAAGCCGAATCGGTCGAAGGTGGGTGTGGCGCTGGCGGCGAAGTCATCGTCAATCACTTAGCTCGTCGGATATATCATATATTGACTTGTGCACGTTAAGATTTTGCAATGACAGTGCTAACAACTCACCAGTTTCTACTAATATTTGATTCAAACAATCATACCTTTTCCATCTTAACCGAAAGCCCAATTGCTACGCTTTCATTTCATGGTTAAATTTTGCAATGACGCGATAAAACAGCGTCACCACTAAAACAAATAAAGGTGGATAACTATGGCAGTACAGCACTCTCCTCCTAACGGTCCCAGCATCGTCCATAAAGGGCAAAAAGGAGGCATGACCGGTTGCGGGTTCAACACCAATGAAAACCCATCTCATTGGAGTAATACAAATAGTAAGATCACATGCGACAAGAACGGATGTAAAAACTAAAAAGGGCTGGGGGTGTAACATCAGCCCCCTTCTTCCTCGCCATAAGTCCTAAAAGTCAATGCAGCTTTTCGAAGACTTCCGGGTGCTGCTCAGCAATGCGCAGTAGTGCTATTGCCGGCCCTCGCGGCTCCCGCCGCCCCTGCTCCCAGTCCTGAAGCATTTGCACGCTGACACCCATCAGGCCGGCAAAGGCGGATTGCGACAGTTTCAGCTTCAACCGGATCGCCTTAGGCGGCGAGGGCTCTGAAAGCTCCTGCGTTCGCAGCGCCAGCTTGCCTTTCTTGAACTGTTTGATTTCCTGAATGCCGTCGAGGATCTCGGCCCCAATATTTCTCTCACCCATTTTTGATCGCCTCCGCTATCTGCTTGAGCATATGGCCAGGAATGCTGGCACGCTCCGATTTACCGTAAAGCGTCAGCATCCATATCTCGTGATCGGATTTTTTCCAGTAGTAAATTGCTCTGACACCGCCGCTCTTGCCGGAACCGGTTGGAGCCCACCGAACCTTACGCACACCAGACGAGCCTTCTCGGGTCGACCACTCTAGGCTCCGTGATCGATCTGAAATTGAAGCGCGCGACACAACTCGACATAGGTTCTTGCCGCCTCTTTCGTCGGATCGAGATCGCGAGCCACCTCGCGACGCAGACGCCGAAGCTCGTGATACAGCGTCACCTGTGGCTGATCGATCAGACCTGCCCGCACCAGCAGCTCCGGTAGCCGAGCCGCTGATACCTCGCCCGGGCCACTATATTCAATCTCCTGTGACAACAGCGACGTGCGGGCCGCGCGCTCCAGTCGAGTCCACGCCTCCAGTATGGCCGTACGGGGATGGCGCTCGGCCAGCTCGGTAAGAAAAGTCTCCTCTTCACCGGCACGCGCGCTCACGACGTCACCCCGACCTGGCGACAGCGAGCGCAGCAGCTCAAGATCGTGCTCGAACTCAGCCTCGATAGGCCCGGCCCGCAGCTTCTTGATGAAGGACCCAAACTGCAGGATCTGGTCGCGGAAGAGAAGCGCGAGAATCAGGGCGAACACCGGCCAGGCCAGCGACCGGACGAGGCTCGAAATGAACGTCAGCCAATCCATTGTCAGTACTCGGTTGATACCGCGTGCATGGTCGTGACTGCGTGAGCTGGCAGCCAGAGTTTCAGGTTGGCGCAGAGACCGACAAATTGCGAGTCACCAGCGACTGATGAAAGCGCATGCAGCGATGCGTAAAGGTACCCGCATGGGTCTATGGCTCGGGCATCGTTGGCCATGTCTCGACTGAAAACGTGATCAACCTGCCCAACGGCTTCGACATCGACAACTGCGTGGAACTGGATGAGTTAGCAACGACCGGGTGTGGATAACGCAGACGATCGACAAGCCGAATCGGTCAAAGGTGGGTGTGGCGCTGGCGGTGAAGTTATCGCGCCGCTGAGAACAGAAAAGCCCGCAGCCATTGGTGAATTGGCCCGAGCTTCACTTATTACGATCATTGCTTGAAGCATAGTGAATGAGTCCGATCAGCTTTTTGATAGCCTGGTTACCCATTGCCTTTGGGACTCCGTCTCGGGCGCTTGCTCACCTCTAGATATCGTAATTAATTCAAAGGAGGCTTCTGGTTCCACGCCCAGCCTTGCTGCCAAAAGGCTTAGCATCATCGAGGAACGGCCAACGCCTCCCCGACAGTGAAATACTATTTTTCTCTTCTCTTGCTGCAAAACCGCCAAGGAATCGATGAACTGCATCACTTCTGTATCACTATCGGCCACTTCATCTCTGATTGGAAAGTTAAGGTATAAAATCCCCTTGTTTTGGCAAACCTCTTCCTCAGCAAGAAGCTCAAGCTCTATCTGCTCACCACGCGTCAACATGGAAACGACGACTTCATAGCCCGACAACTTAATTTCTTCTACACTCTGTTCGAGCAACTGGCCCCCTTGTGGATGTGGCATAATAGAAAAACGATCGTCACAAAGACCCTCAATCTTATATATTGAATTAATCATTTATACTCACCAGAGATATAACGCAAAGCTTTGCGGCAATTTTGGAGCATAGCGTAAAATTTGCCGGCAGCATTTTTTAGGGACTTACTTGAATTTAGCGAGGTACCTTGAAAATACCCACCCGTTGATTCGAATTTCAGAATCTGGATCACTCCATTCTATCAGAGTCCAGTTTTTTTCGCGACTAATAACAATTACCGCATAACCGAAATGTAAATAACCGACAGTTTCCGCTTTTTTAGATGCTGAATATCTGACATTAAGGACATCAGCTGAAACATACCGAAAATCAGTCAAGAATCTATCGACAACAGATGCCGCTGCCTTTGACTCAATCTTTTTGGACAGAGAGCGCTTATCTTCACTGAGATAAGATTTAATGCGACAATCAACGACAGGGTTTAAAAAAGACACTATAACAGCAATAATCAACGGGCATATAAACCACATCAATAGCTTTTGAATTGCGGGGTCTCTCTGTGCCCTGATTTCGTCGACCAGATTATTCAAAGACTCCTCTAAGGAGCCTGATGGCTCTACCGAAGAATCATGAATGACTTGGTAAGAAAGACTTTGTAGCTCCGAAATCGCTAGCCGTTTCGATTCAAATAAAATCTGCCCATCTGGCTCAAATGACAGATTTTGGCCAATATCAAGCGCGACATCCTTTAAAAGCCTCAGCGAATCAATACTCGCAATGGCAGCTGAAAGATTTTTGAACGGGTTTTGGATAGCCGCAATTGATTCCCGAAATTCTTTAAGTGGATCGGCCATGGCCGCTATCATCTCACGATGATCTTTCAGCGGGTTACCCATGGCTGCCATCATTTCGCGATGTTCCTTTAGCGGATCACCCAGGGCCGCTATCATCTCCCGGTGTTCCTTTAGCGGATCACCCAGCACCTCCATCATCTCGCGATGCTCTTTCAGTGGATCGGCCATAGCCGCCATCATCTCACGATGTTCCTTCAGCGGATCACCCAGCACCGCCATCATCTCGCGATGCTCTTTCAGTGGATCGGCCATAGCTGCCATCATCTCCCGGTGTTCCTTTAGCGGATCACCTAGCGCAGCCATCATCTCGCGATGCTCCTTCATCGGATCTGATGTATACCTCAATAGTTTGCGAATATCTTCCAATGGATCATTGTCTTTTTTCATCAATTGTCTCGTGTCAAGGCAATGCTTGCAAAACTCGATAATCCTAACGCCTGGGCTAAGCCGCCGGTACGTAGCGCAGCGGAGTACCGGTCGGCTTGAGCCCCTGGTTAAATTTTGTTTGCATGAACGCCCACAAGGCATTGCTTGGAAAACTGTTCATTTGTGTGAAACGACTCGCCTAGGCCCCGTAAATCCGGCACTGAAAATTTATCCCCGCCTACCGCCAAATCAGTGTGATTCTTTGGACCATCATAATTCCTAACTTTCTCCAAGAATTTGGAATCTTGAGCATCTCTCATGTCGATGTAGTACTGCAGTGAGAATTCAGCCTCTGAGGCCTGCATCAACCAAGAGGAAATTTGGCCAAGGTCCGATCCTATGAGAGCAGCGATCCTTCCCACCTCCAAGATCGCTACACACTTTGGAAATTCAGCTTTGATGGTCGCGTACGCACGTTGCCTGAGTTCAGTACCATATATAGCAGCTCGACCATCAACAATTAATTCCCAGACCGGCGCTCGATTCGGAAAAGGCTCGCCGGACCAATATTGATCGACCCAATCAACGGACTTTAGGCAGCCAGTACTATCCAATGGTGCATACGTAATCCAATTTGCGTCATGGCGGCTGACAGTTGCTCCAGGCAACAATCCGAGTTCTGCCTGATACTCAGAGGAGAAGTGGTCACCCCATTCTCTAGCCGCTTCAAATGCTGACTGATCTTCGAAGAAATACATGCCAACCAATCGAGACACCTTGCTTGGGTACTTCAACTGGCGAACTCGCTCAATTGCTAGTTCGTTGCCGAGCCTCGCTGAATTACGGTGCTTTAGCATGCCTGCTAGCATCACGGAAATTGGGCACTTAGGATATTCACTACCTGCTTGAGCGGAGACCAATACTCCTCGGTATGCGCTCCATGCCACCATTGGGTGATCAATATCAATACAGCCGTAGACGGATTGCACTCGAGTCCTCCGACAAAATTTAACGCTCGCCATAAACGGTGCAAGGAACGAGCGTCCGGCGACCGCAGGGAGCGAATTTAATGGCTTTGTTATGCATTTTCTCTCGCAAGCATATTATCCCAGTCGGTTATGAACATTCTCAGATAATCATCGCTGGTTAAGCTCGTTTCGTTATAGCCAACATCACGACGAAGTGCGACCATTAACTCACCCAACCCTCTAAGCAATTTAAACGGGTCAGCAGCTTCAACAGCGGATTCAGTTTTCCATCTGCCATAACGCTGCACGGTTTCGTCTGAGGCAAAGAAAAACAAACCAATCCCTAGCTCGACTACTAACTCTCTCAGTCTCGTTACCGCTATAGGGTCTTTCGCCGCTATCTTTCGCTTAAAATCTTCGTTGGTTAAGATATCTTGCTGAAGCTTTGCAAAATCTATGAACTTTTCAACTTTTCTCAGTTGAATTTGCGATTGACTGATCTTTAACAATTCAAGCTCTTTGGACAACTGTTGACTAAAAAGCTGCTCCTGTCGCTTATGAATTGCAGCCGGTAATTCCTTGATCCAGCTCCACGCAAGAGCAAAAAGTATGGCTAATAAAACCTGAAATCCTAATATAATCCAAGTCATAATGTTTCTCGATCCCTCAAAAATGCATAACGCCGCCAGCACGCGCGGCTTTATAGTGAAGGCGAAGCCGCAACGAAAAAGACGTCGCCGTGCCTGGCCTTGTTAAATTTTTATAGCGCCATATGCAACAGCGGATATGGCTTACCCTGACCATCGACTGGTGACCGATCTCTCACTTTAAAGCCAATATGCTGATAAAAGCCCACCGCCTGTTCATTCTGCTCGTTTACATCGACCTTTGATGCTCCCTGCTCTTTGATAGCATGGGCCGCCAACATGGCGCCAATGCCTTTTCCGCGTGCATCAGGTGAGATGAACAACATCTCAATATTATCGTCATGTACTCCACAGAATCCCTGAATTTCACCGTTACCGCTTTTAGCGCACCTTAAATCAACTGCGCCAAAATACTGCTCCAGAATTAACGGCTTTAACTCCTGTAGATCATCTTCAGCCAGAAAATCATGCGTTGCCCTGACCGACGTTTCCCAGACTTCTATCAGCTTAAGGTGATCTGCTTTTTCTACGATCTCAATATTCATCACTAAACCCAGTTGAAAATTTAACAGGTATTAGATGGCGCGCTCGCGTTGCCACTTGCACAAGCTCGCGCGTTTAATAGACCTATCTAGCTAGTCACTTTGCGCTTAACTTATTTAAAAGGAGCCTCATAATAATTAGACGTGCTTTGCAGAAGTCGCGTGCTCGCGCGTTTTGCTCAATCCGATATGACTGTGCATAGATACAGTCATATGTTGGTGGGCATCCGGTTGGCTTTTGGTGAAGGCAGCCACGCTACCGCCAGCCATGGAGGATGACGATGCTTCCATCATCCCAGCGCGGCTGGCTGTCCCTTGTCAGTTTGTGACTCTGTAAGCCATCTTTTATGTAGTTCTACGCACAGTAACCAAGCATTACATTGGAAACAACGCCACGAAAGCATTAATCAACCGTGGCTCGAGAAGCCGGCGTTGTTTCGTCAGAAGCCGAAGATCATTTAGGAAGTAGGAGGGTCACTGGCCGCTGGCCGTCACGGGAACGGCCAGATTGAAGCGCTAGCCGTGGGTACTCAGTACATCGGATTTCTGTTCTTGGTCTCATCCGGAACTCTTTGAATGGAATCCCAGTGTTCCACGATCTTGCCGTTGTCGTCGAAACGGAAAAAATCCATCGTGAAGTACTCATCGCCGTCGGGCCAGGTCTGGTGCGTGTGTAGAGATACCAGATCGGCTTCGGCCACCGCGCGCACGAACTCGATTTCCCTCCCGGGATACTGCTCTGCCATTGCCGTGAAGTAATCGATGAACGCCTGCTTTCCATTACCCACTACCGAGTTGTGCTGGATGTAATCGGCGCCGACATACGTCGCGACGGCAAGGGTAGGATCACCGAGATAAGCCGTGCGATAGAAGGCGATCGCATTGCGCTTGTTGGCTTCCAGGTCATGTCGCATGCCGTTGCTCCGTGCAGATTGACTACCATCGAAGAAGCTGCAGAGCGGTATCGTCAGTATCGAATAGCGTCAGTGACCCTATTCCGCCGCCTTCAACTCCCCCAACGCGCCCTTGCACCGTTCTTCGACCTGATCCAGCTCGCGCTGCATGACGCGGATGTCTTCGAGCTGGCGTTCGAGGTTGGCGCGTTTGTCGGCGAGGATCTCGAGCAGGCGTTCGAGTTGGCGGATGCTGCCGTCGTGGCGGGTGTCGTAGAGGTCGAGCACTTCGCGAATCTCGATCAGCGAGAACCCAGGCGCTTGCCGCGCAGGGCGAGCTTGAGGCGAACGCGGTCCTTGCCGAAGCGCTCGGATGGCACTGCTTGCATGCCATGTATATTATGGCAATATACAAAATATGATCGATTTGGCGCAGATTACCGGCTTCGACAGGGACGAGGGCAATGCCCGCAAAAGTGCGGACAAGCACGGCGTACGCCAATCCGAAGCGGAACAGGTGTTTTTCAATCAGCCACTGCTGATGGTCGAAGATACCAGACACAGCCAAGACGAACCTCGATATCATGCCCTCGGCATCACGGACGACCATCGTCAGCTACACATCACGTTCACCTTGCGTGCAGCCGGTACGCTGATTCGAGTTATCTCGGCCCGAGCCATGCACCGTAAGGAGAGGAGGATTTATGAGCAAAACCAAGACGACGCCTGAGTTCAAGAGTGAAGCGGAAGAGCGTGCGTTCTGGGAAAGCCACGACTCCACGGACTATGTGGACTGGAACCAGGCTAAGCGTGCCGCGCTTCCCAACCTGAAGCCATCGACCAAGACAATCTCTTTGAGGTTGCCGGAATCACTACTGGATCGCATCAAGATCGAAGCCAACAAGCGGGATATGCCTTATCAGTCGCTGATCAAGGTCTGGCTGGCTGATGATGTCGAGGAAAATCGGCGGTCTTGATGGTGAGCTTCCAGGTATAAGCCATGCTCAAGAACTCTTTTCCGCCGCCTTCAACTCCCCCAATGCACCTTTGCACCGTTCTTCGACCTGATCCAGCTCGCGCTGCATGATGCGGATGTCTTCGAGCTGGCGTTCGAGGTTGGCGCGTTTGTCGGCGAGGATTTCGAGCAGCCGCTCGAGTTGGCGGATGCTGCCGTCGTGGCGGGTGTCGTAGAGGTCGAGCACTTCGCGGATCTCGATCAGCGAGAAACCGAGACGCTTGCCGCGCAGGGCGAGCTTGAGGCGAACGCGGTCCTTCTCGTGGTAGACGCGGGTCTTGCCACGTCGCTCGGGGGAGAGCAGGCCTTCCTGCTCGTAGAAGCGAATGGTGCGGGTGGTCACGTCGAAGTGCTGCGCGAGTTCGCCAATGGCGTAGGTCTGGCCGGACACGGCGTTATTCCCTTTTATGATTTTTCCTACCCTAGCGTTAACTGACCTTTACGTGAAGATCAACGTTAAGCGGAGTATCCCCCACGCATCGGCACCGTGGACAGGCAGAATAGATCGAAGAACAGTGCTCGAGTTATCAACAGCCTGTTTCAGATTTGGCTAAAACAGCGAGTTCTGTCGCTCGCCCGGGAACTCGGCCAACGGCGGCAATTCGATCCTTTCGGCAATCTGGTTGTAGAACTTTCGTGCCAGTTCCGGCGCCTGGCGGTTATCCGGTGTATGCACAAAGAGAAAAGGGGTTTTCCCCTGTTTTATCCACAGGATGAGGCGTTCGATCCACGGCTCGAAACGGGCCAGGTTAATGGCTTCGTCGAAGTGCCCGATAAAGCGAATGATGGGATTGACCGCCGTGCAGAGCACGTGTAATGGGACTTTCGGCTTTTCGCCCTGCGCCTTGGCGAGCCGGTTGTCAAGCCCTGGGGGTGTGGCAAAGAGCGCCCGCACGTCGAGCATTACCCGATTGGCGTCTTGACTTATCAACAAGCGGTTGAATGCCTGTTCTGCAGGCCCTTTGTGGAAAAAATCACTGTGCCGGACCTCCACCGCGCAGGGTATCTCCCGTGGCCAGTGAGTGAGCAATCGCTCCAGCGCGGGCAGCTCGCCCTGGCCGAAATCTCTGGGTAGCTGGACCATGATCGGCCCTAGACGATCTTTCAACGGTGAGAGGCGCTCGATGAAGCGTTCAAACTCATCGTCAATATCGCGCAAGCGTTTGCCGTGGGTCAGCTGGCTGGGCAGCTTGAAGCAGAAGCGAAAGGTCTCGGGCGCCTGTTCGGCCCAGGCCGTCACCGTCTCCGCCTTGGGGATGCCGCTGTAGAAGGTGGTATTGCCTTCCACTGCGTTGAACACGCTGGCGTAGTCGCGCAGCTCCACGTCGCCGTGGCCGGGCAGCAGGCTGCCTTGCCAGTCGGCGTTGGCCCACATCGCCATGCCCAGGTAGAGCGGCGGCTGGTGAGCCGTGGCGAGGTTATCTGAGACGTTCGGCATGCAACGTCACCGTCGGCGAAACGATATCCTGCTGGGCGGCGATCATCGCCAGCTCGCGGGTGCCGGCACGACGGGTGTGTTCGAACAGCATCTGCACCGCGGCGGCGGTCTGCTCCAGGGCGCGGGCGGGCCCTTCTTCGGTGAGGCCGGCGCGCAGGCTGTGGGCGAGGAACATCGCGGCAGTGAAATCGCCGGCGCCGTTGGGCGCAATGGTGAAATCCACCTTGGGCGTGGCGATCCGCCAGCTGCCGCTGGGGGCATCGACCAGCATGCCGATGTGTCGCTGATCATCACCCGCGACTTCCAGCGAGGTGATCAACACCACCTTGGGTCCCTTGGCGCGTAGCGCGGCAGCGGCGTCGAGGGCGTCTTCCAGGGTGTTCACTTCGCGCCCGGCGAGAAAGGCGAGCTCGAACTGGTTGGGGGTGACGATATCGGCACGGGCCACGGCGTGATCGCGCATCCACTCGGGAATCCCCTCGCGGACGAAGAAGCCGCGTCCGACATCGCCCATCACCGGATCGCAGCAGTAGAGTGCCTGCGGGTTGGCCTGCTTGACGCGGTCGACGCTATCCAGCACGGCGCGGCCGATGCCTTCGTCGCCCATGTAGCCGGAAAGCAGCGCATCGACGTCGTCGAGCCCCACCAGGGATTCGACGCCGTCCAGCACGTTCCTGAGATGGTCCGGAGTGAAGACGTCGCCGGTGAAGGCACCGTAGCCGGTGTGGTTGGAGAACTGGACGGTGTTGATGGCGGTGACTTCCAGCCCCAGTCGCTGCAGCGGAAACACGGCGGCACGGTTGCCGACGTAGCCATAGGCGACGTGGCTCTGAATGGAGATGACATGGGTCATGAGACGGTCCTGCCGCTTGGAGCGCAAAGGGCGTAGTAAAAGGACATAGTGTAATGCCCCGCCGGAGGAACTTGCAGCGTCTCTCTTTGGTCGATAGCTCGCTCGACGCCATCGAGCGGCGGCGATATGCTCGCTCCAGCTTTTTCACCGCCTCTGCGTGATCATCGTTTTCAATGCATCGTGTTCAAGGATCGACTCTGCATGCTTTCAAGCGCCTCGCGCCAGCGCGCCCCATCACACCGCTTCCCCTCGCTGCTGGCCTCTCTTCTCTTCGCCCTGCTGGTGGCCGGCTGTTCCAGCGGCCCGGTCATGACCCCCACGCCGGGCGGAAGTCCCGAGGCACGGGTCGAACAGCCGGCACGCAAGACCACCTGGCACCACCTGCCGGGGTGGAACCGGGATCAACCGATGGCGGCATGGAGCGCGTTCCGGGAGAGCTGCAAGCGGCTGGAGCGCAAGCCGACGTGGAAGAGCGTCTGCCACGATGCCCAGTCGGTCGATCCGCTCAACGCGCTGGCGATCCAGAACTTCTTCGAGTCCCGTTTCGTGCCTTACCGCGTGACCAACAGCGACGGTAGCGCCACCGGCCTGATCACCGGCTACTACGAACCGATCCTGCGCGGCTCCCGCGTGCGCGGCGGGCCCTACCAGACGCCGCTCTACCAGTACCCGAAATACTGGAAGCGACATACCCATGTCGGTCCGACCCGCGCCGAACTGATGCGCAGCGGCGATCTCGATGGCACCGAACTGGTGTGGGTCGACGACCCGGTGGAGGCGGCCTACCTGCAGATTCAGGGCTCCGGCCGCGTCGAGATGACCGACGGCACCACCATGCGGGTGGCCTACGCCGGCACCAACAATCAGCCGTTCCGCTCCTTCGCCAAGCGCCTGATCGACCGTGGCGAAATCACGCCCGCCCAGGCCACGCTGCCCGGCGTGCGGGACTGGGCGCGCCGGCATCCGGGCCAGGTGGAGGAGATGCTCAACGTCAATCCGCGCATGGTGTTCTTCCGCGAGCTCAAGGGCAGCGAGGCGCTGGCCGACACCAGCGGCCCGGTTGGCGCGCTGGGGGTGCCGCTCACCTCCGAGCGCAGCATCGCGGTGGACCCGGACGAGATTCCCCTCGGCGCGCCGGTGTTTCTCTCCACCACCCAGCCGCTGTCCAACCGGCCGCTGCAGCGCCTGATGGTGGCGCAGGACACCGGCAGCGCGGTGAAGGGCGCGGTGAGAGCGGACTTCTACTGGGGCCACGGCGACGCCGCAGGCGAAGCCGCCAGCCGGATGAAACAGCGGGGCGAGATGTGGGTGCTGATGCCCAAATGAGAGCGCGCCCGATCGCTTGGGCGCTCTCTGGACATTGCGGCCCTCGCTAGCGAGGGCCGGCGAACATCTTGCGCACCCGCAACGCCGCGATCACCTGGATGACGCCGTAGACCAGCGCGACGATCCCGATCCACAGCGCGGTGGCCACCAGGCCACTGAGTGGGCTGACGACGAGCAGGATGCCCAGCAGCAGCGCCAGCACGCCACTGAGAACGGTCCATCCCTCGCCGGGCGCGGCCCAGCCCTGGCCGGCCACCGGGCGGCGAATGCGCAGCCCCAGCAGCAGGCGATAGACGCCGGCGATGATCAGCCAGATACCCACCAGCACCAGCAGCGCGCTGGCCATGGAGAGCGGATCGAAGATCGCGAGCAGGCCGAACAGTATCGACAGCACGCCGTAGCCGATCAGCCATCCCTTGCCCGCACCTCGGTAGGCCGTCGCCGTCATGAACAGCGTGGAGACGCCTTCCGCCAGTGCCATGATGCCCATGATCCAGGTCAACGCCGCGATGGCGGCCAGCGGCTGAAACACCGCGATCAGGCCGAATACGATGGCGATGACGCCGAACGCCATCAGAATCCACCAGCTACGTCCGATGAGACTTCTCGTTGCCATTGGCGACTCCCATTGATATCCCTGTTCGAGAAAGCTGAACGCTGCACCGAATCTATCGCTCAATACTGATCTTCAACATAGACCTTCACGGGAGTGACTTCGATGACCGAATCCGTCCCGCCAGCAGCGCCGCTGGCCATCGTCACCGGCGCCACCGCCGGACTCGGGCTGGAGACCGCCAAGGGCCTGGCAGCGAACGGGTATCGCGTCATCGTCGCCGGGCGCAATGCCGACAAGGGCAAGCTCGCCTGCCACGCGGTGCGCGCCCATCAGCCCGGCGCAGAGGTTCGCTTCGAGTGGCTCGATCTCGATAGTCTCGAGTCGGTGCGCCAGTTCGCCGCGCGCCTGCGCGAGCGCGAAACCGAGCTGCACCGGCTGATCAACAACGCCGGCATCATGGCGCTGCCCCGGCGCCAGCGTACCGAGGACGGCTTCGAGCGCCAGTTCGGGGTCAACTACCTTGGCCACTTTCTGCTCACCAGCCTGCTGCTGCCGCTGCTGATCGCCGCCTCGTCGTCGGGTTCCGAGTCAGCGCCAGCACGTGTCGTCCAGCTATCGAGCCTGGCGCACCGCAGCGGCAGGATCGATTTCGACGATCTGAATGGCGAGCGCGACTACGATCCCTGGCGCGCCTACCGGCAATCGAAGCTCGCCATGCTGCTGTTTGCCCAGGCGCTGCAGCAACGGAGCGACCAGCACGGCTGGGGGTTGTTGAGCGTCGCCGCCCATCCCGGGCTCTCCCGCACCGCGCTGTTCGATGCCGGGGTGAAGAGTCGCGCGCTGATCGGCCAAGCATTCAAGCTGGTGATGCCGTTGATCAGCCAATCCGCCGACCAGGGCGCCAGGCCCACGCTCCACGCCGCGCTCGCCGACGACGTACGCCCCGGCGACTACTTCGGTCCCAATGGCTTCAGCGAGACCCGCGGCGCACCCAAACGCGCCCATCGCAGTGCCGCGGCCAGGGACCGGGCGGTGGAAGATCGGCTATGGAAAGTGTCGTGTGAATTGACCGGAGCGGCGTGGGCGGAATCGTCCAGCGGTAGCATCGAAAGCGAGCCCGTCGAAAAAACGCCCCCAGAAGCGTAGGCAGGCAATGCGCGGAATCGCCTGCTTGACCGATACACGCAAGAAGCGACGACGCCTGCCGGTCCACGCTGTCGTCTCAGTTAGAATAGGCGGTCATTACTGTCCAGACAGGACACAGAGGATGAATCCCAGTGGCCAAGGTCATTGCCATTCTGGCGCTGCCTGGCGTGCAGCTGCTCGACGTTGCGGGCCCTCTCGATGTGTTTTCACAGGCCAACCTGGAGTCGGGGGCGACGCCCTACCGGTGCAGAATCATCGGCACCACGCCCGGCCCTATTCGCAGTTCATCGGGTGCCCGCTTATATGCCGATGCCTCGGTCAGGGACGCTGCTGAGCGATTCGATACGGTGCTGGTTGCAGGCGCCCCTCACGCCACCTCGGCCGAGCTCAACCCGGCAACCATGGACTGGATGCGCCGCGCCGCGGGCAGCGCTCGACGCTATGGTTCCGTCTGCACGGGTGCCTTCATCCTGGCTCACAGCGGGTTGCTGCAGGGGCGTCGCGTCACGACTCACTGGGCCAGCGCCGAGGCGCTTGCCGAGGCGTATCCCGACCTCAAGGTCGAGGAGGACGCCATCTACATTCGCGACGGCAAGGTACGGACATCAGCGGGCGTCACGGCAGGCCTTGATCTCGCGCTGGCCCTTGTCGAAGAAGATCTCGGTCGAGACATCGCCCGACGCGTGGCCTCTCAACTGGTCATGTATTTCAAGCGACCGGGAGGGCAGCTTCAATTCAGTCGACATGGAGAGTCGAGCCTTGGAGGACGATCCGTTCTGCAGGAGACACAGCGCTGGGTTATGGCCAATCTGGCTCTGCCCCATTCGGTGAAGACACTGGCCGCTCACGCGGGAAAAAGCCCCCGCCATTTCGCTCGGCTGTTCTCCGCCGAAGTCGGTATAACGCCGGCCGCGTGGTTGGAGCGTGCGCGCATCGGCGCAGCACGCCTGCTTCTGGAGGAAGATGGTCAGGCGCCAAAGCAGGTCGCCGCCAGGGTCGGATTCACCAGTGTCGATACCCTCCGCCGAGCCTTCGTGAAGCACGTCGGCATAACACCTGCGGAGTACCGGAAGCGTTTTCATATCTGAAAACCCCGACATTCCCCAAAGACGCGGCGTATGGAAACGATCCGGTCGATGCGCCGGATGCCTGCGTGGCAGGATCAAACCGGCGCCCCCATCGCCGACGGCACGCCTGTTCAACCCGACGTGCCCATGGAAGCAAGACCTACGATCAATTCGGCCAGCTTGAGCAGCGAATGACGTGACAGAAGTTGGTGGGAGCGAAGGCCTTTTCCTTGTCTGCGATGACATCGGCCTTGACGTTGCCGAAGGTGGTATCCGGCTTGTGCTTGATGCCGTCGTAGAACGTTTGAATGATCGCTTCCTTGAACCGATCCCCCCGTGGATGGGCACGTACGATCGCATCGCGATCTTCCGGACTGAAATGATCGTAACCGATCCCCAGTACATCCATTTCGACGCCCGTCGTCACCAGGGCGATGATCGGATGCATGTGCTGGGGAATACCCGGCGTCGTGTGCAGTGCGATTGCCGTCCAGACGATGTCGATATCGGCCTCGGCGATGCCGTGCCCGCGCAGGAACTGGCGAGCAGCGTTGGCGCCATCGACTTCGAAACGTTCATCGGCGCTGCTGTGGGCGTGCGTCAAACCCATGTCGTGGAACATGGCGCCGGCATACAGCAGCTCGGGATCGAAACGCAGATCCCGTTGCTTACCGCCAAGCGCGGCAAAATGGTAAACCCGGCTCGAGTGGTGAAACAGCAATGGCGACTCGGTATCGCGCACGAGTTCGGTAATCTCGCGTGCAAGTCGACTATCCGGAACGGCGATATCAGTAAAAGTCGTCATGGGTCGATCCTCTGGCAGGTGGGAGTCTGAATTCTTGTCTGCCACGGCCTTGTCTTCAATCGACGTGATGCGACGAATACTGCCATCTTACGTGTTCCAGAGACATGGATGACCAGAGAAAAGGTTTCGATCGCGATAGCCTGTCGCGGACATCATCGACTCGACGGAATAGCTCGCCGCGCCATTCGTCTTACCTGCAGCCGACAGTGACAGGAATTAT
>NZ_CALFQK010000188.1:0-17295 GCF_937921195.1 uncultured Salinicola sp. | reverse complement strand
GGCATCATCGACTACGCGGAGCACTCGCTGGGTGGCGACAGCGAGGCCAACGCCATCGCCTTCGTCCAGCTCAACGTCGACGGGCAACGCGTCTGCGCCGTGGCCGAGGACAGCGACACCGTCAGTGCCTCGCTCAAGGCGATCCTCTCCGGGATCAATCTGGCCGAGGCCCAGGGTGCGCCGCAGACCACCGAGGCGCGCGCGACCACCGTCGATTGAGCGTCACCGACCGCTGCGAGGCAAGACGAGAAGGGCGCCCATCGGGCGCCCTTCTGCGTTGTCGAGATAGTCTCGAGGTCGGCTCGGCTCAGGGGTAGCTGGGGGGCAGCAGCGTACGCAGATCATTGTTGAGCGGCAGCTCGAAGCTGGTCGCGCCGAGGATTGCGCGATCGGCGATACGCACCACCCGGGCGTTGACGAACAGCCGATCCTGGGCCTGAGCGTAGGTGCCCACCAGCACCGCGCTGGCGTCGTAATCCTGACTCAGCCGCTGCACGTTACGCGACAGGATCAGCTCGCCGGTGTTCTCTTCGATGTAGAGGCTGTTGCGCAGCTTGACCTCGATCACCTGCTGGCCAGACTCGACCAACCGCGAGACGAACATTTCGCTCAGGGTACGGCCCAGGGTCGAGGATTGCCCGAGGTGGTCGACGTCGACGAAGGTGGTGGCGACCAGCGGTGCGGCGTCGTCGAGCCGCCCCCGGCTGTTCTCGACCAGCGCCTTGGCTGCCGAGTCGACCCGCTCCAGGGTGGTCGGCTGGTGTGGGCGGCCGTTGGGGGCGAGCATCGAGCAGCCTGTCAGTGCCGCCAGCAGCAGCACGAGCAGCAGCCGAGCGTAGAAAGATACGTACATTGCGGAACTCTCTCGGCTGCGCCTCACCATTGCGACGATACCTTGAGCTGGCCCTGCTCGGCAGCCGGCGCACGGCCGTATTGGCCGCTATCGCCGGGGTTGATGTAGTAGAGATTGGAAGAGGAGTAGAGCAGGGTCTGGTACTCGTCGGCCTGGACGGTGATGATCACCTCCTCGTCGCTCTCCGAGGTCCAGCTGCCGCTGAACAGGTCGACCAGCCCGGCGGCAGGGATCAGCGCCAGCGAGGGCTCCGACCAATGGTTGAACGGAATCGTTGCCACCGCGATGCCCGCCGCCAGCGCGGTCAACGCGCCCTGGGGTGGGCGGATCGGCTGGCGATCCCGGTGTGCCACGACCTGCACGTCGAAAGTGACGGTGGCCGCGCCGAGATCGCTGGTCCTGACCGTGGCGCCCTGTTTCACCAGCTCGCTGGTCAGCAGCGAGCCAAAGCCGCGGCTGAAGGCGGTTGCGGTCTCGGGGGGCCTGATATAGAGCGCGCGCCGGTCGAGCCTGCGGTCGGCCATGATGGCCTTGGCCTCGTGCCGCGCCAGCACCTCCCAGTGATAGGCGGCCTGCATACGCTGCTGGGTGGTCGCCGGGTAGGTGGTGGCCAGCGGGGCCTGGGAGGTGTTGACGCCGAAGCAGCCGCTCAGCAGCGGCAGGCCGCAGAGCAGCACCCAAGGTTTCAATGACATGTGTAGAGAGTTCCTGTCCGATCGCCGGGACGTCTGTATGGTTATGGCTTTCGGAGAGTATCGGCGGGCACGCGCTCGGCTTGAGCGCGGCCGGGGAAAACTGCGTCAGGCGAGCGGTTTCGCTCTCCCTGGCGCCTACTCAGGGTTCGTAAGAAAAGTCGGCGAGCGCAGGCATTTTTCAGACGGAGCTTAGCGATCGCTGTCGCTGCGGATCTGCGCGTGGCTGATCAGGGCGAAGATGAAGGTGCCGCCGACGACATTGCCGAGCAGGGTCGGGAAGCCGAAGTGGAACAGGTATTCCGACCAGCCGGCGTGGCCGGAGAAGACCAGGTACATCACCTCGGTGGAGCCGACGATGATATGCGTGAACTCGCCGATCGCGACGAGGTAGGTCACGATCAGGATGACCCAGATCTTGGCGCTTCCCGCGCTGGGCAGCAGCCAGACCATGGTCGCGATCATCCACCCGGCCACGATGCCCTTGGCGAACATCTGCATCGGCGTGTTCTCGAGGATGTGCTCGCCCAGCGCGAGGAACGCCTCGTGGGTCTGCATCGAGAAGATCGGCAGTGCCAGAATGGCCCAGGCGGAGACGGCGACGCCGACCAGATTGCCCACCAGCACCACGCCCCAGAGCCGGAGCAGGCACATGAACTTGCCGAGCCGGGGTTGGCTCATCACGGGAAGCACCGCCGTCACGGTATTCTCGGTGAAGAGCTGCTGGCGGGCCATGATGACCACCAGGAACCCCACCGTGTAGCCCAGTGACTCGACCAGGAACCCGACGTCGTTGTCCGGCAGGTGCGCGCGCAGCAGGCCCTTCGCCAGCATCGAGAAACTCATCGAGAGGCCGGCGGCGATGGCGGACCAGAGCAGGGCCGATACGGTCCGGCTCAGCTCCGTTTCCCCCTCCTCCCGGATGGATTCATGCACGGCAGCGGCGCGGGAGGGTAGTTCCTCGCCGTTGAGCTGGAGATCGTGCTCATCGTCGTCGTCTTTAGCCACCCGGCTGGGCGGGGTGAGATTGTGGCGTTTGCTCAAGCGGTCATTCCTCGTCAGCTGAAAAGTGGCGGAGCGGAGGCGGCGAAAATCACCGCCGAGGCCTCTGCGATCGATGTTCACAGGCGCTATGCTTGAACGATAGTCGTAAATGCGACAAGGAGATAGCCAACGATGTCGCCGGAATCCTGGACGATGCTGATGCACTTGGGGATGGCCTGGCTGGCGGGAAGCCTGATCGGGCTGGAGCGGACCTTTCATGGGCGGCCGGCGGGCTTCCGTACCCATGCGCTGGTCTGCGTATCGTCGGCGCTGCTGATGATGGTCACGATGTATCAGTGGCAATGGCTGGGGACGGAGGTGCCGGAAACGACCATTCGCACCGATCCCACCCGAATGGCTCAAGGAATCATGACCGGGATCGGGTTCCTCGGCGCCGGCGTGATTTTCAAGGAGGGGTTGACGGTCCGGGGGCTGACCACGGCCGCTTCGATCTGGATCACCTCCACGCTGGGCATTCTCTATGGCATCGGTTTTCTGTTCCCGGCAGTGGTGGCGACGGCAGTCACCTTGCTGACGCTATCGCTTTTCCGGATGGTGGAGGGGCGTATGCCCAGCCGGATCTTTGCCCGTTGCATCCTGCGTTTCGACAGTCAGAGCGTCATGTCCGAGCGCCAGATTCATGACCTGATGGGGGCTCATCGGTTCAGGATCGAGAGCCTGAGCTACCGGACGCGCGACGAGGGTCGTCAGTTCGAATACCGCATGATGTTGCGAACGCATGACCGCAAGTACATTCCGCCACTGGCCGCCGATCTGCGCGACCACGACCGCCTGCTGGAGTTCCAGCTCTCTCCCACGGGGGATTGATATCGAGAATGGTTGTCATTCCCCCGTCAGTCGATAGAGTAGGCGCTCCCGAATAGTGGCGAGGCAGTCATGCAGCAACGTGAAGGACGTCCGGCTTTCTGGATCTTGATGGGCGCGGTCATGCTGTCGCCACTGGCGATCGACATTTATCTGCCGGCGTTGACCGCGATGGCGGATGAGTTCGAGCGTTCCCATGCTGCCTTGCAGCTGACCATCACGCTGTTTCTGATGAGCGTCGGTGTCGGTCAGCTCATGGTCGGCCCGCTGACCGATCGTTTCGGACGCCGTCCCGTGCTGTTGGGGGGCGCTGCCATCTACATGGTCGCGGCGTTGATCGGCATGTCTGCCGTGTCGATAGAGATGCTCTACGCCTCCCGCGTCCTGCAGGGGTTCGGCGCCTGCGCCTCCGTCACCGTGGCCTTTGCGGCGGTGCGTGACAGCTATACGCCCATCGAGGGGGCCAGGCTCTACAGCTATCTCAACGGTTCGCTGACGCTGGTGCCCTCACTGGCGCCGGTGCTGGGCGGGGCGTTGACAGTGGCGCTGGGGTGGCGCAGCAACTTTGCCTTCATGACCGGGTTTGCGGGGTTGCTGTGGTTGGGTGCCTACTGGCGCTTCGGGGAGACACGGCCCCACGACACGCCGATCGAACGGCGGCTCTATCGCTGGTCGCGCTATCGCCCGGTGCTGGTCCATCGGCGGTTTCTCTACTACGCCATTCTCGTCAGCACCATGATGGCGGCCATACTCGTCTATGTGTCGGCGGCGCCGGTGGTGATGATGGATAGGCTGCGACAGCCGGAGTGGGTCTTCAGCCTGTGGTTCGGCGGTAATGCCCTGGTCAGCACCGTGGCGTTCTTCATCGTGCCCCGGCTGATGGCACGGTGGGGGCGGAAATCCACCGTGCAGCGGGGGCTGGTCGTCGTCGTGGGCGGAGGTGCCCTGATCGCTTGCCTGTACTGGAGCGTGCCGGTTTCCGTGCTCACGTTCATGGGGCCGGTGGCAGTGCTTTCGGTGGGCTTCTCGATGGTGCTCGGTGCCGCGGCCAGCCTGGCGCTGGAACCGTTCCCGGAGCGGGCGGGGACGGCGGCGGCCCTGCTGGGCGCCATTCAACTGGGCGGCGGTGCTTCGCTGGCGACCCTGCTGCTGATCACGCCACTGGCACCACAGACGTCTCTGGCGCTGATCTGTTGTGGTGCCGGTGCGGCGCTGTGGGCGACAGCAAGAGCGATGGCGGACACCGATGTCGCCGCCAGCGAGTGACTGGTCCGTGGAGAGAGTTTGCCGTGCCGTTGTCACAGCCATGCCGAACGATCGGCAACCGTCTCGCTGTCGCAGCCGACTCTTCGTCGCCTTGCGATCGATGAGACGGCACGGGTTGTCGTTGCGTTGGGGTGAGGTTTAACACGTCGCATATCGGGACGCCGCCAACGCGCTAGAATGAGCGGGTTCGTGGTAACGGCAGCGCGAGACATCACGGCACGGGCGAGATGATTCGACCGGCCTCGGGAAAGGACGATACAGGTATGGCCAGTCCTGGCAAGGAAAGCACATGGTTGATTCTCAACGGGAAATCGGCGCAGCAGCCGGAGATTCGTGACGCGGTCGAGGATCTGCGCCGTCAAGGTCACGATCTCCAGGTCCGGGTCACCTGGGAGGGCGGCGATGGCGTCTGGCTGGTGGACGCCGCGGTAGCCGGTGGCGCTTCGCGAATCATCGCCGGCGGTGGCGACGGTTCGATCAACGAGATCGTCGCCGGACTGATGCGCCAGCCTCCGGAGCGTCGCCCGGCTCTGGGCATCCTGCCGCTGGGCAGCGCCAACGACTTCGCCCACGGCCTGAATCTGCCGATGGCGCCGCGTGACGCCTTGAAGTTGGCCCTGACCGGCAGCGTCAGGGCGGTGGACGTCGGCAAGCTCGATGACGAGGCCTTCGTCAATGTGGCCTCGGGCGGGTTCGGTGCCGAGATCACCACCTCCACCCCGGTGGGGCTGAAGCGGCTGCTGGGCGGCGGGGCCTATTCGTTGATGGGCATGTTGAAAGCGTGGAATTATCAGCCCTTCGAAGGCCACCTGCGCTGGCCGGAGGGAGAAGCGAGGGTTCCGCTCTTCATGCTGGCCATCGGTAACGGATGCCAGGCTGGAGGCGGGCAGCGCCTGGCGCCCTCCGCGAGATTGGACGACGGTCTGCTCGAACTGCTGTTCGTGCGCCACTTCAACTCGCTGGGCGAGCTGAAACGCATCATCGACGAGCTCGAGAATCTCCCCCAGGATGGGGAGTTCGTGCGCTATCTCCGCGTACCATGGGTCGAGTTCGACAGCGACGGCGCCTTTCCGCTCAACCTCGATGGTGAACCACGCCGCTACGAGCACTTCCGGGCATCGCTCGATTGCGAGGCTTTGCCGCTGGTGGTTCCCGAAAACTGCCCCTTGATAGGCCGCGCCGGTTGATATCGGCCGGCGATGGGGCAGCGTCATGAATCGGTCAATGCAAAAGGGCGGGCTCGACATGGATGACTTCATGCAGGCAGCGGTCGAACAGGCGAGGCGCAGTCTCGACGAGGGCGGCGTCCCGATCGGGTCCGTCCTGGTCCACCGGGGGGAGATCATCGGGCGAGGGCACAATCAGCGCCAGCAGCGGGGAAGCGCCATTCTCCACGGCGAGATGGATGCGCTGGAGAATGCCGGCCGCCTTCCTGCCGCTGTCTATCGGGATTCGACGCTCTACACGACACTGTCGCCATGCCCGATGTGCAGCGGTGCGATTCTGCTCTATGGCATACCCAGGGTCGTCGTCGGCGAGAACCGAACCTTCATGGGCGAAGAGGCGCTGCTCAGGGCGCGTGGCGTCGGGGTCGAAGTCCTCGACGATCCGGTGTGCCGGGAGTTGATGTCACGGTTCATCGCCGCCCATCCGGAGGTTTGGCACGAGGATATCGGCGAACCCTGAGGACCGGGCGGGGCGCTTTCGGGCTTTGGGGGGCGCACTAAAAAGCCCACCATCCGGTGGGCTTTGCTCAAGGCGGTGAAACGCTTGGAATCGATCCCTGCGTCTGGAACCTTTGGCCGGGTTTAGCCAGCAACCTTGATATTGGCGGCCTGAAGGCCTTTCTTGCCCTGAGTGACGTCGAAGGTGACCTTCTGGCCGTCCTGCAGAGTTTTGAAGCCTTCTGCCTGAATTTCGGAGAAGTGCGCGAACAGATCATCGCCGCCGTCATCGGGAGAGATGAAACCGTAGCCTTTGGTGTCGTTGAACCATTTGACAGTGCCAGTTGCCATTGTCGATATCCTTAACTTGCATAGTGATGTACCCGAGCCTCCCGGGGGATGCCCGAAATGCGTGGTCAGACTAGGGGGGAATGCGCACTAGGAGTTCGACGAGATCGACTAACAACTGACGACATTCTACCTGCAAACCTACGCAACGGATGTTGCATTGGGCGATATACCTCGTCAAGCGCCTGGGGGCTTGACTTTGGTAGCATCGTTTCCCATGCCCCGCATATGAACCATAGATGGAAAATTTATGCACGTCTACAGCCCGCCAACGCCTTTTTTCCGGGCTGATCGCGTCACACGGTATGGTTTTATTAACCCTTTTTAAGAAGATTGACAGAAAACCGTCATGCTCGGCCCGACAGACGCCGCTGCTGGCGGGGAATGTTCGGAGTTTGCCGTCGACAGTGGCGGGTACGTCTCCCCAACGTCGAGGTCGCAGCGGGTATCTCGGCCGACGTCGTGGCCGAGCCGCCGTCCCGAATCCGGCTACGTATCGTCCCGAACACGGCTATGTATCGTGTCGGCGACCTTGGGTAAGCTGTCGCTCGCTGTCTATGGGGTGCGCCGGCGCAGCGAGACTGTGCTGGCCAGTGGTTTTCAAACATCAAACGAGTCTGGAGCAACGCGCGTGGCACAACACGGTCTGAGTCTCAACGACACGCACAGCAAGGTCATCGGTTACCTGTTATGGATCTTCGGGTTCACCGGAGCCCATCGGTTCTATTACGGCAAGCCCGTGACCGGTACGATCTGGTTTCTGACGCTGGGGCTGTTCGGGATCGGTTGGCTGATCGACCTGTTCCTGATCCCGAGCATGGATCGCCAGGCGGATCTGCGCTTCCGGGCCGGGCCCACCAGCTACACCCTGGCCTGGATCCTGCTGACGTTCCTGGGGGTGTTCGGCATTCACCGCATGTACATGGGGAAGTGGATCACCGGATTGATCTACCTGGTGACCGGCGGCCTGTTCCTGGTCGGGGTTCTCTACGATTTCTGGACGCTCAACGATCAGATCTCGTTGAAGCATGCCCGTCGTGGCCTATGACCGACCCCTCGGCTGGTCCGCTGGCTGGATGAAATTCATGACGTCACAGGGAGGTGACGTATGTCGGAGCGCATGAAGCTCACCGATATTCTCGAAACGCTCGACCGTCAGGTCGAGGATGAGACGATAACGTTGCAGGACATCGTCGATACCTTCAACGCCCGGGGGTTCGGTCCCGTGGTGCTGTTGCCGGCGCTGATCGCGCTGCTGCCGACCGGTGGCGTGCCGGGGGTGCCGAGTCTCTGCGGTGTCTTCATCGCGCTGATGGCGATCCAACTGGTCCTCGGGCGCAAGAGCCCATGGCTACCGGGGACCCTGGCCGAACGCGGCATCAGCCACGAACGGTGGCATCGCGTCACCCAGCGCGCCAAGCCGTGGACGCGGAGAATCGATCGATTCCTCGCGCCGCGGCTGCCCTGGCTGATGGGGGATGTGACCCAACGCCTGCTGGCGCTGCTGATGGTCGTGCTGGGGCTCGGGATGATGCCGCTGGAGTTGCTACCGTTCGCCGCCGCCATACCGGCCCTGGCGATCGTCATCATGGCGCTCGGCCTGACCGCCGGGGACGGTTTGATGATGCTGATCGGCCTCGGCATCACCGTGGCCGGCGGTATCGGCATCGGCCTGTGGCTGCTCTGACCGGCTCGGGCCCCGGTCCTTTCGACCCGAATCGCCCCGGACGTCCCGAATTGGCACTCCATTCCCGGACGGACGGGGCATTGCGGTAGTGCGGTTGGGCCGGTTCAGTTCCGGGCGATCAGGGTGGGGTCGTAGTTCCCCTGGCGCTCGGCCTGGGAGAGCATGGCGACGCCCTGGGTATCGCCCTGTTTGGCCAGACTCTCGAAGATGACCCGATAGGCCAGCACGGCCTGCACGTAGTCCCGGGTCTCGCGGAAAGGGATGCTCTCGACGAAGCGGTCGAATTCCCGCGGTGCGCTGGCCAGCCATCGGTCCACGCGCTGGGGGCCGGCGTTGTAGGCCGCCGTCGCCGCAATCCGGTTGCCACGATAGCGCTCCAGCATCGAATGGATATAGGTGCTGCCGAGACGGATATTGACCTGGGGCTCGAACAGCTCCGAGGTGCTGGGGGCGCTGATGCCGAGATTGCGGGCGACGTGGTCGGCGGTACCCGGCATCAGCTGCATCAGCCCGCGCGCTCCCACGGGGGAGGTCGCCTGGGGGTTGAAGGCACTCTCGCGCCTTGCGATGCCCATCAGCAGATAGGGGTCGACCTGGTTGACCTCGCCCCACTTGATGAACGAGTCGCGATAGGCCGACGGGAAGCGCCAGGGCAGGGCGTCCCACTGTTTCGCGGCGATGGTGGTCTGTATCGCCATGCCGTACCAGCCCTGTCGGATCGCGTAGTCGGCCAGCGCCTCGGCCTGGTCCGGCGTGTCGCGAGCGGCGGCGGTATACCACTCGCTGCGCGCCAGGCCCTCTTCACCGATGCGCATCAGCGCCTCGGTGCGCTTCACCACCGGCAGCATGCCCGTCAGTTCCTGCTGCAACGTCGAGACCTGGGTGTTGGCCATCTGCAGTTGATAGGGCTGTCCCAGGCGATCGGCGGCGGCAAAGCCGAAGAAGCTGCGATCCTGCGCGGCCAGCTGGTAGGCCTGACGCGCCTTGGCCTCGTCTCCCATCGCCTCGCTGGCGCGCCCGAGCCAATACTGCCAATGGGCCTCCGCACGCACGTCGGGCGGGAGCGCCTCGCTCCAGCGCGCGACGTTGGGCCAATTGCCCTCGGTGACCGCATTGCGGATGCGCAGCTCGATCAGGTCGGCGTCCGCGAGACGCGGCAGCGTCGAGTCGACCCAGCCCTGATTGTTGTCGACGTCGCGAACCATGGAGTAGAACGCCAGATCGTGTTCGATTCGGTGACGTCGTTCCTCGCTGAGCGAGACGTGGGGGGCGATCTTGCGCCAGGCCTCCAGCGAGGCTTCGGTATCGGCGCGCGTCAGGCCGTGCATGGCGGCGGCGATCAGGGCACCACTGGCCTCGCCGTCGGGCCCCAGGTCCAGCGGGACCCGGGTGACCCCGGCGTAATTGCCGCGGACGCCGTCGAAGCTGTCGATGGCGCGCTGCCAGGCGTCGTCCAGGCCGCGCTGGAGATAGGTGACCAGCCCATCCTGACCGTTCTCCCACGCCAGCATCATGCGCTCCCAGGTGTCCTCGTCGGTCAGCACGCCGCGCTGCTTAAGCGTCGAGAACAGGGTGTCGCAGGCCTCGGGCTGGGAGGCGCCGACGTGCCACAGCTTCTCCCCGCCCGCCGCGGCCTCGGCCGGATCGCGATCGAGAAGCGCGGTGTAGTAGTAGCACTGCCGGATGGTGGCGGAGGGTTCGCCATCGCTGATGGCCAGCAGGTCGTCGAAGCGTCCCAACTGGCCGAAGCGGGTCTGGGCGGCGCCGCGCATCCAGTCCGCAAGCGGGGAGTCGCCATGGCGAACGATAAAGTCGTTGACCTCCGCCGCCGACGCGCTGGAGAGCCGGGCGCGAAGCCTGTGGTACTCCACGTAACCGGCCAGCACATGGTCCTGTATGGCGGCCTGGTCGATATCGTCCCAGCGCCGGTCGCGGGCGGCATCCAGCGCCTGCTTCATGACTCGGTCGTCATTGGTGCTGACGTCGGCCGACGTCACGACGGCTTGGGCACCGGTGCTCAAGCCCATGGCGCCGGCCAGGCACCAGCTGAACCAACGTCTGCGGATGGGCAATGCGGGCATTGGGTCTCTCTCTTTTCAAAGCGCTCTCGTCGTCGAACGCGGCTGGTCCGATCGGGCTGCGGTCGACGACGTCTCTCCGGCGAGGCCGTACCGGTGGCGCCGGTGGAAGAGGTGGCGCCGCGGCCGGGCCGTCCGCCAGGAGCGGGTCGACTCATGGCGCCCATCGTCGCCGATGGGGAGCGACTTGGGTAGCCCCGTTTCACAACGCCAACGTTGAATCCGGGTCGAATCGTGACCATCTACAGGGACAGGTGACAGCGCTTGCGCCATCTTCCCCCAATCCATCACTAGAGGTTCGACCATGAATCCCTGGCGTTTCGTGACCCAGCTCTCCCGCCTCAGACAGCGTGGCGGCGCCCTGGCCCGGATCGGACGCGCGTTTCGCGTCTTCGGACCCATGAGCATGGACGTCTTGCGTGGACGCTACCGTCCCATTCCGTGGGCGGCTTTCGGGTGGATGGCGCTGGCGCTGGTCTATCTGGTGTCGCCGCTGGACCTGATCCCCGATTTCCTGATGATCGTCGGGCTCGTCGATGACGTCTTCATCGTCGGCTGGTTGCTGACGCGGGTCGACCGGGCGATGGGCGACTATCGGCGCTGGAAGGGCATCGACGACGACGAGGTGGTCGTCGACTGAACCCGCTTCCCGCGAGCTCGGCTTGAAATGGGGCTGGCCAGCCCCATATCGCTGAGCACCCAATTTCGTTCGTCTTCATTTCCCGTTTCGTCTTCATTACGCAAAACCGTCAAGAGGCCATCAATGACCACCGCGACTCAAGAAGAAACACTAGGCTTTCAGACCGAGGTCAAGCAGCTTCTCCATTTGATGATCCACTCCCTGTACTCCAACCGGGAGATTTTCCTGCGTGAGCTGATTTCCAACTCGGCGGACGCCTGCGACAAGCTGCGCTACGAGGCGCTTGAGAACGATGCGCTCTACGCCGGCGACGCCGAGCTGCGCATCGAGATCGAGCACGACGCCGAGGCAGGCACGGTCACCGTGCGCGATACCGGTATCGGCATGAATCGCGATGAAGTGATCAAGAATCTGGGCACGATCGCCAAGAGCGGCACCGCGGACTTCCTCAAGCAGCTCTCCGGCGAGAAGCAGAAAGACGCCAAGCTGATCGGCCAGTTCGGCGTGGGCTTCTACTCCGGTTTCATCGTCGCCGACGAGATGGTCGTGCGTACGCGTCGCGCCGACAGCGATCAGGGGGTCGAGTGGCGCTCGAAAGGCGAGGGCGAGTTCACCATCGCCGATATCGACTACCCCCAGCGCGGTACCGAGATCGTGCTTCACCTCAAGGACGACGCCAAGGAGTTCGCCGACGACTTCCGGCTCAAGAATCTGGTTCGCAAGTACTCGGACCACATCGATGTGCCGGTGCGCATGCCCAAGGTCGAGAAGGCCCGCGACGAAGAGGGCAACGAGATCGAAGGCAGCGAGACCGTCAGTTGGGAGACCGTCAACGAGGCGACCGCGCTGTGGGTGCGACCCAAGGCCGAGATCGGCGACGACGAGTACAAGGCGTTCTACAAGCATATTGCCCACGATTTCAGCGACCCGCTGACCTGGAGCCACAACAAGGTCGAAGGCAAACTCGAGTACACCAGCCTGCTCTACGTGCCGGAGCGTGCGCCGTTCGATCTCTACCAGCGTGACGGCGTGCGCGGGCTCAAGCTCTACGTCCAGCGCGTCTTCATCATGGACGACGCCGAGGCCTTCCTGCCGCTCTACCTGCGCTTCGTCAAGGGCGTGCTGGATTCCCGCGACCTGCCGTTGAACGTCTCCCGCGAGCTGCTGCAGAAATCGCCGCAGGTCGACTCGATGAAGTCGGCACTGACCAAGCGCGCGCTGGACATGCTCAAGAAGCTGTCGAAGGACAAGGAGGCCTATCAGACCTTCTGGAACACCTTCGGCGATGTGCTGAAGGAAGGGCCGGCGGAGGATTACGCCAACCGCGACAAGATCTCGGGGCTGCTGCGCTTCTCGACCACCCATACCGACAGCGCGACGCAGGATCAGTCGCTGGCGGATTACGTCGAGCGCATGAAGGAGGGCCAGAAGAAGGTCTATTACATCGTGGCGGACAGTTTCAATGCGGCCAGCCACAGCCCGCACCTGGAGATCTTCCGCAAGAAGGGCATCGAGGTCCTGCTGCTGCACGATCGCATCGACGAGTGGCTGATGAGCCATCTGACCGAGTTCGACGGCAAGTCGTTTGCCGATGTGGCCAAGGGCGACCTGGAACTCGACGACATGGCCGATGAAGCCGAGAAGCAGGCGCAGGAAGAGACGGCCAAGTCGAAGGAAGCGCTGGTCAAGCGAGTCAAGGAGGTGCTGGGCGATGAGGTTCAGGAGGTGCGGGTCACCCATCGCCTGACCGATTCGCCAGCCTGCGTGGTCCTTCCCGAGCACGAGATGGGCTTCCAGATGCGTCGCATGATGGAGGCCGCCGGCCAGCCGTTGCCGGAGGTGAAACCGATCCTCGAGCTCAACCCGGAACACGCCCTCGTGTCACGTCTCGAAAGCACCGAAGGGAGCAACTTCGACGATCTGGCGCATATCCTGCTGGATCAGGCGGTCATCGCCGAGGGTGGGCACCTCGACGACCCGGCGGCCTACGTCAAGCGCCTCAACCTGCTGCTAAGTGCCTGATCGACATGACCTGATTGGGCTTGGTAAGTGCGACGGCCGGCTTGCAAAGCCGGCCGTCGTTCGTTTTGAAACAGCGTTTTTGCACGTTTTTTCCACAACCTTGAGGCTAATTGCTGTTAACCTGCCGTCTTCTTTCAAATGGGGGAGCGAGTATGTCGCGATCCTTTCCACCGTTTTCCAACCGCCGCCAGTGTCGCCAACGCGCCCGACCCGATCGCTTGCGGCGAGCCGTGACCGCGATCACCGGCGGCATCCTGATGCTGGGTGTCGCGATATTTCCGATAGCATCTCCAGCCGAGTCGCTATCCGAAACCGTAACGACCCTCGATGCCCGTATCCAGCCGCCGGCGCTGGATCCCGTCAACGAGCTGCCCAACCTGAATGAGATCAAGGCGGGCCCCAAGCGCAAGGCGGCCTTCCTGAGCATGCTGGTACCGCTGGTGCAGGCCGAGAACGCCCGCATTCAGAGCGACCGCAACTGGCTGGTGGGGGTGCGTTCCCGCATCAATCCGATCCGGCCGGACGAGAAGCGACGCCTGGCCCGACTGTGCGACGAGTACGGCGTCACCTGCGCGCCGGGAGAGGTCAGTCAGGCGCTGCTGTCACGGGTCAATACCGTGCCGCTGGAGATGGTGGTGATCCAGGCTGTCGAGGAGTCCGGCTGGGGGACCTCCAGGCTGGCCCGCGAAAGCAACAATCTGTTCGGCATGCGCTGTTTCAGCAAGGGGTGCGGTATCGCGCAGCGCGGCACCACACGACGTTTCCAGGTATTCGATAGCGTCCGCGACGGCGTCGGTGCCTATCTGCATAATCTGAATACCCACCGCGCCTACGCTCAACTGCGCGACCAGCGCGCCGCGCTTGCCACCAGAGGCAAGTCCATCTCCGCGGAGAAGTTGATCGGCACGTTGCACAACTACTCGACGTCACCCGACTACCAGCAGCAGCTGCTGTCGCTGTTGCGCACCAACGGTGATCTGATCCGCGACCATGGCACCGGCGATCCGTTCGCGGCAGGCAGCCCGGCCTGATTCTTCAGGTCGAGTCTCTTGCCCGAACCGATCCTCGCGAGCGCGACCGGCGAAATCGCCCGGTCGCGCCGGGTCGTGTGTGACCGGTCATATGGGCTAGACTACAGCCATTCCCCGCCAACCCGAGGAGGCCGCCATGGCCAGCGCGACATCCCTCGAGTCACTGACCTTCGATAATGTCTGGTCTCGCTTTCCCCAGGATTTCTTCAGCCGGGTGAGCCCGACCCCGTGGCGCGATACCCGGCTGCTCGACATCAGTCCAGCGGGCGCCGCGCGGCTGGGACTGGAGGTGGACGATATCGATCGGGGGCGATTGACCGCATTGATGAGCGGCGAGCGCCTGCTGGACGGCATGGAGCCGCTGGCCCAGAAGTACACCGGTCATCAGTTCGGAACCTACAACCCGGCGCTCGGCGACGGGCGCGGCCTGCTGCTGGGCGAGGCGATGACTTCGCAGGGGCCGATCGACCTGCATCTCAAGGGCGCCGGCCAGACACCCTACTCGCGCTTCGGTGACGGTCGCGCGGTGCTGCGCTCCTCGATCCGAGAATATCTGGCCGGGGAGGCGATGACCGGGCTCAAGATCCCGACCACGCAGGCGCTGGCGGTTGCCGTCAATGGCG
This sequence comes from uncultured Salinicola sp., assembly GCF_937921195.1. Lineage (NCBI taxonomy): Bacteria > Pseudomonadati > Pseudomonadota > Gammaproteobacteria > Oceanospirillales > Halomonadaceae > Salinicola > uncultured Salinicola sp. The sequence continues at coordinate 2,522 of NZ_CALFQK010000188.1, read as the reverse complement.
AGAAGGTGATGCGGGAGCGTGTCGAGCCCGGCGCGACCCTGCTGCGGCTGGCCGAGAGCCACGTCCGGTTCGGTCACTTCGAATGGCTCTACCAGCAGCAGCGCGTCGAGGATCTCGAGCGGCTGATGCGCCACGTGATCGATCGCCACCGCTCCGACCTGGCCCAGGAGGAGGCACCGCTCGAAGCGCTGTTCCAGGACGTGGTCACCCGCACCGCCGAACTGGTCGCCCGCTGGCAGGCGTACGGTTTCGTGCATGCGGTGATGAACACCGACAACATGTCGATCCTGGGACTGACGCTGGACTACGGTCCCTATGCATTCATGGATCGCTTCGAGTCCAACCTGACCCCCAACCACACCGATGCCTCGGGCCGCTACGCCTTCGACCAGCAGCCGGGCGTGGCGCTATGGAACCTGACCGTGTTGGGGCAGTCGCTGACGCCGTTGATCGAGGTGGAGCGCCTGCGCGAGATTCTCGACAGCTACGAGCCCACGCTGCAGGCGGCCTACGCCATTCTGATGCGCGGACGGCTGGGCCTCGAGACCGAGCAGGAGGGCGATGGCGAGCTGATCGACGAGTGGCTGAGACTGCTGGAGAGCTCGCGGGCCGACTTTCATCGCAGCTTCCGCGCGTTGAGCGAGCGCGACGTCGTCGGTGGTCTGTCGCTGAGCGCCGAAATCGAGAGTCCGGAACTCGACAGCTGGCTGGAGCGGTATCGCCGGCGTCTGGATCAGGAATCCCGTGGAGACACCGAGCGGCTGGCGGCCATGCGGCGGGTCAATCCGCTCTATATCCTGCGTACGCATCTGGCGCAGCAGGTGATCGAGGCGGCGGAGGAGGGCGATACGCGTCCGCTGGCGACGTTCCGCGAACTGCTGTCGACCCCTTTCGTTCGTCGACCCGGCATGGAGGTATGGAGCGAAGCGCCGTCGGCCAGCGCGCCGCCCGTGTGTCTCTCCTGCTCGTCCTGAGTTTTCCGGTTATCGCATTGTCGCACGATGCCGCTCCCCAGGCCGGCATCGGCGCGATGGTGTGGAAGAAATGGGACCGGGCTGCTGTGTCAGCCCGGTCCTTTTTTGACTCGCGACATCCTTGACGCTCGCACTTCGTGGAGCGGCGCTGCTTACATCCTCCATCCTGACGATTTGTCGCCGATTTCTACCTTGCCTGGCCTTGTCTGGCGTTCGTTCGTCGATTTACCAAGCGTTTATTAATGAATAATTATTAAAAAACTCGTTTTCGTAGTTACCTTTTTTCATGATAAAGAATGCGGGTTTTGGCTGTTTCATGGGCATTCAACTGCATAATTTTCATGATTTATTTCAGTGTTTCTTGGCTTTATTCCGCTTGTCAATCGAGGGCGGCGTGCTAGGCTTTGTACGAAAACTAGCTGCGCTCGGCAATACGGCGTTAAAAATCGGCTCAAAATGCTCATTTACACCCCGTAAACTCCGCGTTTTCGCCGATTTTTGCCTTGTCTTGCCTTCGCTCGCTGACTTTTCGTACAAACCCTAGTGTTAGAACACGTCTGGTTGTGCAAGTTGTCTTTCTCTTCCACAGGAATAAAGGGACTTGTCATGGTTACTAATAATTTCTCCAAAAGCAGTCTGGACCTTAATGGCAAAGTCTCTCTCAACATGCCCACGGCGCTCGATTGGGGAGCGGATGGTCGCCTCTATGTCACCGAAGTGAGCGGGGAGGTGAAAATATTGACGGTGGCGTTTGGTGATCCGGCTCCCGATGATGGGGATGGTACCGCCAGCTTCTATGTCACCGACGCCGAGACCCTGTCATGGGTCAAGAGCATTCCCAACCACAACGACGATGGCTCGGCCAGCAGCACGAGCAGTCGCGAGGTCACCGGGATTGACGTGACCCCGCAGTACGACGAGAACGGGGCGCCGGTCATCATCGACGGCAAGCCGGCAGTCAACGTCTATGTCACCTCGAGCGATAGCCGCATCGGGGCGGGCAACGGGGGGGAAGATACCGGGTTGGATACGAATTCGGGAATCATCACCCGCCTGACCCAGACGGAGAGCGGTTGGGAGGCGGTGGATCTCGTCCGCGGGCTGGCCCGTTCCGAGGAGAACCATGCCCTCAACGGACTCGAGGTCATTCAGGAGCTCGACGCCAGCGGCCATCTGGTCAGTGAGAGGATCATCGTGGCGAATGGTGGCAACGCCAACGCCGGCGCGCCCTCGAACAATTTTTCCGGCCAGCAGGAAACCGCGTACAGCGCCGCCATCCTCGAGATCGACCTCGATCAGCTCAACGCAATGGAGGTCAAGACGGATGGCGGTCGGCAGTACATTTATGACGTACCGACACTCGACGATCCCTCTCGTGCCGGCGCAGAAGATGGCAACGATCCGTTCGGCGGCAACGATGGATTCAATGGCGGCAAGATCGACCCCGACGGTCCGGTGCAGATCTATTCCCCGGGATACCGCAACGCCTATGACGTGGAAGTCACCGAGGACGGACGTGTCTGGACCTACGACAACGGCGCCAACAAC
>NZ_CALFQK010000187.1:0-12519 GCF_937921195.1 uncultured Salinicola sp. | reverse complement strand
GAAATATGCACGCCAAACAACAACTGCTGATCGACGGTCGTTGGATCGACGGCGCGGCCGCGCGTTTCGACAAGCGCGATCCCATCTCGGGCGACTTGCTGTGGCAGGCCGCGGCGGCGTCTCCCGAGCAGGTCGACGATGCGATCGCGGCGGCGCGGCGTGCGTTCCCCGGCTGGGGGCGACGACCGTTCGCCGAGCGTCAGGCCATCGTCGAGCGCTTTCGTGACGAGCTGGAGGCCAATCGTGAACCGCTGGCCCGGAGCATTGCCCATGAGACCGGCAAGCCGATCTGGGAGGCGCGCACCGAAGTGGGCGCGATGATCGGCAAGATCGCGATCTCGCTCACCGCCTATCACGAGCGCACCGGCGAGCGCGCCCGCGACGCCAGCGGCACGCGTGCCGTGCTGCGCCATCGGCCTCACGGGGTGCTGGCGGTGTTTGGTCCCTACAACTTTCCGGGCCATCTGCCCAACGGGCATATCGTGCCGGCGCTGCTGGCGGGCAACTGCGTGGTGTTCAAGCCCAGCGAGCAGACGCCGATGACCGCCGACCTGACCCTGCAGTGCTGGGAACGGGCGGGGCTGCCCGCCGGCGTGATCGACCTGGTCCAGGGCGCGGCGGAAGTGGGGCAGGCGCTGGCGGGCAACGCCGATATCGACGGTCTGCTGTTCACCGGCAGCGCCAAGGTCGGCGGATTGCTGCATCGCCAGTTCGGCGGTCAGGTCGGCAAGATCCTGGCGCTGGAGCTGGGCGGCAACAACCCGCTGGTGGTCAAGGACGTGCGCGATCTCGATGCGGCGGTGCTGACCGTCGTGCAGTCGGCCTTCCTCTCCGGTGGCCAGCGCTGTACCTGTGCCCGTCGCCTGATCGTGCCGGAGGGCGAGGCCGGCGATCGGCTGATCGAAAAGCTCGCACGCACGCTGGCCGAACTGCGCGTGGCGGAACCGTTCAGCGAGCCGGCGCCGTTCTACGCCGGGCTGGTCAGCCCCCAGGCGGCGGAGGGGCTGCTCGATGCACAGCGCGATCTCGAGGCCCGAGGCGGGCGGGTACTGGTGCGGATGCAGTCGCTGCAGGCGGGGACCAGCCTGTTGTCACCGGGACTGGTCGACGTCACCGGCTGCGACGTGCCCGACGAGGAGCACTTCGGTCCGCTGCTCAAGATCCATCGCTACAAGCGCTGGGACGAGGCGATCGAACTGGCCAACGACACCCGCTACGGGCTCTCCGCCGGCCTGATCGGCGGGGACCAGGCGGATTGGGACGATTTCCTGCTGCGGATTCGGGCCGGCATCGTCAACTGGAACCGCCAGACCACCGGCGCCTCCAGCGATGCACCGTTCGGCGGGATCGGCGACAGCGGCAACCATCGCCCCAGCGCCTACTACGCGGCGGATTACTGCGCCTATCCGGTGGCTTCGATGGAAGCGGACACGCTGACCCTGCCCGCGGAGCTGCCGCCCGGGGTCACGCTATGAGCGGCGACCCGGTGAAGGACGACGTGCTCGAGGTCAACTTCGACGGCCTGGTGGGGCCGACCCACAATTACGCCGGGCTGGCTCACGGCAACGTGGCCTCGATGCGCCATGGCGGGCTTGCGTCCAACCCGCGCGAGGCGGCGTTGCAAGGCCTGGCCAAGATGAAGTCGCTGATGGATGCCGGCTACGCCCAGGGCGTGCTGCCGCCGCAGCAGCGTCCGGATCTGGGCGCGCTGCGCTCGCTCGGGTTTTCCGGCAGCAACGCCGAGGTGCTGGCGCGGGCGGGGCGAGAAGCGCCGCAGATTCTGCGCGCGGTGTGTTCGGCCTCGTCGATGTGGACCGCCAATGCGGCGACCATCACGCCGAGCCCCGATGCGCCGGATGGCCGGGTGCACTTCACGCCGGCCAACCTGCAGTCGAGCTTTCATCGCTATCTCGAGCCCGAGACCACGGGCCGCGTGCTGGCCGCCATCTTCCGCGACGAGCGCCATTTCGTGCATCACGCCCAGCTGCCGGCGACGCCGGCGTTCTCCGACGAGGGCGCGGCCAACCACACTCGCCTGTGTGGCGAGTACGGCGAGGCCGGCGTGCACCTGTTCGTCTACGGCCGCCAGGCCTTCGGTGGCGAGCGCGCTCCCCTGCGCTATCCGGCCCGCCAGACGCTGGAAGCGAGTCAGGCGATCGCGCGCCAGCATGGCCTCGGGGATGCCCGGGCCGTTTTCGCCCAGCAGCATCCGGATGCCATCGATGCCGGTGTCTTCCACAACGACGTGATCGCGGTGGGCAACGGGCCGGTGCTGCTCTACCACGAGATGGCGTTTCTCGACGAAGAGAAGACGCTGGAGGCGCTGCGCGCCCGAATGACTTCGCCGCTGATCCCGGTACGGGTGCCCAGCGAGGCGATCAGCCTCGAGGACGCGGTCTCGACCTATCTGTTCAACTCGCAGCTGCTCTCGAATCCGGATGGCAGCATGACGCTGGTGGTGCCGGGGGAGTGTCAGGAGAACGAGGCGGTGTGGCGAACGATTCAGGATCTACTGCTGGCGGGCTATAACCCGATCAGCGAAGTCACGGTCAAGGACGTCAAGCAGAGCATGCGCAACGGCGGCGGCCCGGCATGCCTGCGCCTGCGCGTGGTGCTCTCGGCGGCGGAGCGCCAGGCGCTGAGCGGACGGGTGCTGTTGAACGATGCGCTGTATGCCGATCTGGTCGCCTGGGTCGAGCGCCACTATCGCGACAACCTGACCCCGGACGACCTCGCCGATCCCCAGCTAGCCGACGAGACGCTCACGGCGCTCGACGAGCTGACCCGGCTGCTGGGCATCGGCAACGTCTATCCGTTTCAGCTGGAAGCGTGAACCGGCCGCTCAGCCTTGACCCGCGGCACCGCCGACCATGCCGCTGCGCAGGTCGGCGCCACTCTGGCGGTTCCTGATGTGCTGGCTCACCGCATCTTCCGGCGAGCCGGCCATTTCCCGGAACATGCCCATGGAACCGAGTAGCGCCGAGGACTCGTAGGGCACGAACACCCGCTCGCCATCCTTGGCCATGGTCGGCAGCGCCTTGATGTAGCTCTGGCCGAGCAGATAGCCCACCACGGTACGCTTGTTCTCCTCGCTCTCGCCGATGGCATTGAGCACCAGCTTGATCGACTCCTGCTCGCCCTGGGCGCGCAGGATGGCGGACTGCTTGTCGCCCTCGGCGTTGAGGATCGACGATTCGCGCTGACCCTGCGCCATGGCGATGGCGGCGGATTTCTCGCCCTCTGCTTCGGTCACGGTGGCGCGGCGTTTACGCTCGGCGGCCATCTGCAGGCGCATGGCGCTCTCGACCTCTTCCGGCATGGCGATGTCCTGCACCTCGACGCGGGAGATCTTCACGCCCCACTTGGACGCCGGCTCCTCCATGGCGGACTGGATCGCGTTGTTGACCTCGGCGCGGGATTCGAACAGCTTGTCGAGCTCCATCTTGCCCACCACCGAACGCAGCGTGGTCTTGGCCAGCACCTCGACGGCCTGACTCATGTTGGCGACTTCATAGACCGCCCGCTTGGGGTCGATGATCTGATAGTAGAGCGCGCCGTTGATGGTGACCGTCACGTTGTCGGTGGTGACCACCGGCTGACCGGGGAAGTCCATCACCGTCTCGCGGCGGTCGATGCGGATCTCGTCGGTGGCGATGGGGTAGTACTCTTCGCCCTGCTTGCGGTAGCGGATCATGCTGATGGCGCGGGGCTGCTCGATGAACGGAATGATGAAGTTGATCCCGCTCTCCAGCAGCCGATTGAAGGAGCCCAGGCGCTCCACCACCATCACCTCCGACTGGCGAACGATCACCAGTCCCTTGACGATGAGCAGCACGCCGATGGCGACGATGATCAGGCTGATGATCAGCCCCGGGCTGGCGAGGAAATCCATGTTGGTCACTCCGTTGGGCGCTTCAGCGTGACGATGGCCTCGGTGCCGTCGAAACGCTGAAAGATGACCGGGCTGCCCAGCGGCAGTTCGGTCGTGTCGGTGTCGGCGACTCTCAAGCGGTAGAAATCGCCATTGATCTTGAGGCCGCTGGCGCCATCGAAATCGCGCTTGAGCGAGCGGTACTCGTTGCCCTTCTCGACGCCGGTGCCGGTGGTGCCGTAGTCGACGCCCGGCGGCGAGAACCACGGCCGGATCACCTTGACGACCAGCGGCAGCAGCACCCCGGCGACGAGCCCCAGGCCGATCAGTTGCCAGGTCAATGAAGCGCCCAGCCAGGCCAGCAGCGCTGCGGTGGCGGCGGCGATCGCCAGTGCCAGCAGCACCAGGGCACCGGAGGCCAGCTCCGCCAGCCCCAGCAGCAGCGCGACGGCCAGCCAGACATAAGCCACGTTCCAGTCCATATCGGTTCCCGACGCTCGGTGATGGGGGAGATGAGTGCGATGGGCGATCGAGGCCCCGATGGGCTTCTTCCCGTCACCGATCGCGGCAGAACGATCCCGAAGTCTGCCCGCATTTGACCGGCCAGCGTATCAGAGATCGCCGACAAGGGAGGTGAGCGTTTGCCGCCAGTCTGCCCATCCGGGACGGTCAGTCGTCTCCCAGCTTGACCATCCTGGGCCGGCCGATCAGCACGCCGGCCACGCTCTGGCCGGCGAGCAGCACGATCAGGAAGATCAGTGACAACTGCCAGTCGCCGCTCAGGCCGTGCAGCGCGCCGAACAGCAGCGGGCCGCTGGCCCCCATCAGATAACCGATGCTCTGGGACATCCCCGAGAGCATCGCGGCGTGCTGGGGCTGTCGGGTGCGCAGCACGATCATGGTCAGTGCGAAGGCGAAGCAGCCGCCCTGGCCGGCACCCAGCAACAGCGCCCATAGCAGCGGCGAGGCAGTCGGTGCCAGCAGCAGCCCGAGCAGGGCCAGCGCCACCAGCGAGCAGAGACCGAGCACCAGCAGGCTGTGATGGGTCAGCCGCGAGGCCAGTCGGGCGACGATGTAGCTGCCCGGGATACTGGTGAAGTTGATCAGCGACAGCATGATCCCGGCGGTCGCCTCGGGCACGCCGGCCTGGATCGCCACCGCCGGCACCCACGTCTGCAGCGTGTAGAAGCTCAGCGACTGGGCGCCCATGAACAGGGTCAGGGTCCACGCCACCGGGCTGCGGAACAGTCGCGACATCGGCGGCCGCCGTGTAGCGGCCGATTGCTCGGGCCCCAGCGAGAGCGCCAGGCGCCACCACACGATGGCGGATCCGATCCCGAAGGCGGCCCACAGCCAGATCGGGGTGGACCAGCTTCCCGACAGGTTCATCAGCGGAATGGCACTGCCGGCGCTGATCGTGGCGCCGACCCCCATCATCACCGTATAGAGCCCCATGGTGCGGCCCAGGCGGTCGCCGCGATCGCGCTTGACCAGGCTCGGCATGAACACGTTGCCGAAGGCGATACCCATTCCCGCGCACAGCGTGCCGAGCAGCATGACCGTCAGACTCTCGACGCCGCGCATCACGCCACCGACAGCGATCAGGGTGATCGCGCAGGCGATGGCACGATCGAGCCCGACACGGTCGGCGAACCCCGGCGCCAGCGGCGAGAGCAGGCCGAAGCAGAGAATCATCCCGGTGGTGAAGAGGCTCGCCGTACCGGCACCGATGGCCAGTGTCCCCATGATCGGTTCGAGCACCGGCCCGATCACCACGATCGGCGCACGCAAGTTGATCGCCGCCAGGCCGAAGGCCAAGAGCCACAACCAGGCGGGAAGCGATCGAGCAGCAGGGGGAACGGATCGGGACACGGTTGGCGGCCTTCGGTAAATGGGGCGGCATCTTAGCATTTTCCTGCCAAGGGGCGGACCCGACCTTGCGCGAAGCGCCCAGCCCATGCGGACCAGCGGAGATGAACGAAATCCGGTGAATCGAAGTTTGCGCAAGTAAAGTGATCGTTTTACACTTCCGACATGGATATACGCACACGACTCATCTCGACCGCCGAGCAGCTCTTCGATCGCCATGGCTTCACCGCCACCGGCATGGACCGGCTGACTCACGGCGCCGGCATCTCCAGCCGCACGCTCTACAAGCATGTCGGCAGCAAGAACCGCCTGCTGGCGATCGTCCTCGACGAGCGCGACCGCCGTTTCATGCGCTCGCTGGCGAGCGCTGTCAGCGTGGATGAGCTGTTCGGGGCGCTGGGCGCGTGGTTCGTCGACGAGGGCGCACGGGGCTGCCTGTTTCTGCGTGTTTGGGCCGAGACCGGCGGTGACGTGCCGGAAATCGTCGAGGCTATGACACGTCACAAGGCGCGGCTGCGGCAGCGCATCGAAGAGATCGTCGAAGCGGAGATCGGATGTCGCGACGACGAACTGGCTGAAGCGATTCTGCTGCTGGTCGAAGGTGTGACCCACGCCGCGGCCTATCGGGGTAGCGCGACCGTGGACGTGGCCCTCCGAGCGGCGCGGCGGTTGATCGAGGGCGCACGCACCCAAGGGCTCTCGTCCTGACGCGGCCAAGCATGACCTGACGGTCTGGCACGACCCTGATCCGCTTCTCCGGCCCGATGCCGGCGGATTCGTCACGACCATGAGGAAAACGATCATTTTACATCACGGGCGTCGTCTCGCGGCCTTGCTACCGTCCGACGCGCCAGCCAAAAAGGATCCTGATATGACCCGTCAAGAACTTCGGCTCGTCGTTGCCGGCACCATGCTGATCGGGGTGAGCTACGGATTGGCTCGCTTCGCCTACGGACTCTTCCTGCCCAGCATGCGCGAGGATGTCGGCATGAGTTCGGCCATGGCCGGTGCCATCGGGAGCGGTGCCTATCTAGGCTACTGTCTCGCCATCGTGGGCAGCGCGCTGCTGGTGGAACGCCTCGGCGCTCGGCGGGTGGCCGTCATCGCCGCCCTGATCGCGGCGGTGGGCATGGCGGCCATCTCCGTCAGCACCAGCGCACCTTGGCTGGCCGGCGCCATTCTGCTGGCGGGTGCCAGTACCGGGCTGGCGTCGCCGCCCATGGCCCAGGCCGTCTCCGTCACCATCACCACCGCCCATCAGGGGCGTGCCAACACCGTCATCAACGCCGGTACCAGCCTGGGTGTCGCGATCTCCGGTCCGGTGGCCTTTGCCGCCACCGGACAATGGCGGATCGCCTACGCGGCCTTTGCCATCGCCGCGCTGCTGAATGCACTGCTGCTGTCGATCAGCGTGCCGCGAGCGGATGCCAGCGATCGCCGATCGGATTCGCCGGATAAAGGTCGCGGCGCCGGTATCTGGCGCTCCCACGTGGCGATGCTGATCCTGGCTGCCGTCGGCATGGGCACGGCCAGTGCCGCCTACTGGACCTTCTCGAGCGAGGCCGTGGTCACGTTGGGGCACTTCGATCAGGCGACGGCCAATATCGTCTGGATTCTGATCGGCGTTGCCGGCCTGGCTGGCGGGCTGGCGGGGGATCTGGTCAAGCGTCTCGGTCTCGATGTCGTCCATCGCGGCTCGCTCGCTGCGCTGGCGCTCTCGCTCTGCCTGCTCGCCGTGCTGCCCTCCAGCCTGCCGGCGCTGCTCGTCTCGGCCGCGCTCTTCGGTGGCGCCTACATCATGCTTACCGGCGTCTACCTCGTATGGGGCATCCGGCTCTACGCGGATCGGCCCGCCATCGGTCTTGGGTTGCCGTTTCTGATGATTGCCGTGGGCCAGATCGTCGGTTCACCGCTGGCCGGCTATCTGATCGGCGGCCAGGGATACGCCTTCTGCTTCATCGCCTTTGCGCTGATCGCGCTGGCGACGATGCTGGCGGGATACCGCCCGGACGGGCAGAAGCGTGCCGACACTCGCCCGCCCGAGGCATTGAAAGGCGCGCCGGCGTCACCTCGCCCGTCGATCCCGCCGTTCTACATGCCGGCGATGCCGCCGCTGTGGCTGATCGAAAGGATCGGCCGTCTCGCTCGTCGTGGGTCCGGACGTTGATGAAGTGATTGAGGCATAGGCGCGTGATGTGTCTCGACGAGTGGCGATATCGCCGTTAGATACCCAGCTCGATCGTGACCGGCAGCGGTGTCAACCGACTCTCGCCACCGGCCGCGCCGTCGGTCAACATGGCGACCAGATCCCGAGTGGTGGAATGACGGGTCAGCATCAACGCTGTCACGTCGCCGTCGAGTGCCCTCGTGGTATGCCAGCAGCCGGGATGCATCGATACACCCATGCCCTGAGGCAGCCGAAAGGCTTTCAGCGAATCGATATTCGGAACGTCGTCGTGATCGAGACAGACGATCTGCACGAGATCGCCGCCATGGATCGGCACGACGGCCTGATGGGTCAGCTGATGCATCTCCAGCTTGTCGATGCGCGATGAGTTATCGCGATAATGCACCCAGAGCACTTCCGCGGGACCGCCGTCGATGCCGGTGTCGAAGCTGAGCTGGTGGACGAAATCGCTGGCTGTAGAACGATATCCCGGCTCGCTTTCGGCAAGATCGGCTGACCAGCCCATTACATCGCCATAAGGGGCGAATGACGTCGGCGAGAGTGCTTCGATCGGTAGCGTCTTGATGTCCACGCGCTGTCCTCAGATGGATTGATCGTTGTCCTGCAACATCGCTTCCGCGACGGACGCATGCTGCAACAGCAAGGCATCGTCGCCCTGGGGCCGCGACAGCATCAGTCCGATGGGCAAGCCGGCCCCCGCCGGAAAGTAGGGTAGCGAGATCGAGGCGGCGTCGAGATAGTTGAAGACGCTGGTGTTGCGCAGCGCCAGCCGGTTCGCACGCTGGAACGCGGCGGCGTCATCCTCGAGTTCGGCGCGGCTGGGCGGAAGCGTTGCCACCGTGGGCAGCAACACGGCGTCGAATCCCGCCATCTCGGCCCCAAAGCGGCGCTGCCAGCCCGCTCTCGGCCACAGGCGCTGAAGATAGTCCGCAGCGGTGATGTCCCGGCCGCCGTTCAGGCGCTCGGCGATCAAGGGATCGTATTCTGCCTCGGCACGTGCGAGCTGGTCGCGATGCAGCGCCGCTGCCTCCGGTACCACCAGGCCGCCTTGCTGATTGATGGCCAGCGCGCCATCGATGGCTGCCAGTGGCAGGTGATCAATGTGGCATCCGTGTGTCTCGAGTGCGGCGACTGCCGCTTCGAAGCCAGCACGAACCGCGTCGTCGAGCTCGTTCAACAGGCCTCCCTCCGGGATCACCAGCCGCAGCGGTCGCGGCGTGGCATCCAACACCGGCAGCGGCCGGTTCGCCAGTATCGACCACAGCCGGGCGCAGCAGTCTACGCTGGGCGCGATGGGGCCGACGCAGTCCAGGCTCGGCGCGAGCGGGTAGGCACCTTCGCCGGGCACGCTCTGCTGGCTGGGCTTGAAGCCGGTCAGCCCGCAGAACGCGGCGGGAATCCGCAGCGAGCCGCCGGTGTCGCTACCCAGCGTTGCCGCCGCCAGACCAAAGGCGACCGAAGCCGCGCCGCCGGAGGTCGAGCCGCCGGTGATGCGTTCGCCATCGAATGGGTTGGGCGGCGTGCCGTAGTGCCGGTTGAGACCGAGCCCGGAGAACGCGAATTCGCTCATGTTGGTGCGTCCGGTCAGCAGCGCACCGGCACGACGCAGACGTTCGACGGCGGCGGCATCGTCGCTGGCGGGCCTGCTGTCACCCAGCACGCGGGATCCGGCTCTGGTCACTTCGCCCCGAACATCGAACAGATCCTTGACGCTGACCGGCAGACAGGCCAGTGGTTCGGTCTGATCGATGCGCGCCAGCCGGTCACGCAGCTTTTCGACATCGAATTCGGTGAAGGCCGTGGCGGTGACGTCGGCTTGCGATCGGGCCCGCTCGATCAGTGCCTCGAGCGCCTGGGCGGGGGTGAAGTCGCCGCCGTCGATCGCCGCCTGCCAGTCGGCCAGACGGCGTTGGCGCGGAGGATGATTCCAGAAAGTCCTGGCAGCATCGGTCTGGCTCATTGGGCGACCTCGAGTTCGATGACGGTGTAGCTGTGACTCAGGCGACGATTCAGGACCGGATCGCTGAGCGTCATCGAAAAGCGTGGGCTGGGCCGGATACCGCCGATGGCAGGTACCGTGCCGCACAGCAGCAGCGTGTTGGGTGCCAGCGATTCGCCGTGCTTGAGCGCGGCGGGCAGCTTGGCCAGCAGCGTATCGACATCCAGCAACTCGGCCAGCGTGCCTTGCTGGTAGACGACCGTGTGGCCGTCCTCCTCGATTCGGCTTTCGAGTTCCAGCGCATCCCAATGATCGCGGATCTCATCCAGCGGCCAGGCCTGTAGCGCAATCGGCTTGGCGCAGAGCTGCTTGGACTCGGCCACGCCTACGGCCTCCAGCTTGCGGTCGGTATGATCGGAGGCCAGCGTCACCCACAGCCGGCCATCGCCATCGCTGACGAGACAGACTTCGGCTTCGCCGGAGCCCTCGCCGCCGAGCATCTCGACGTTGTCAGCCTGGGTCAGCAGTTGCGCACTGGCGCGGTAGAACAGCGGCACGCTGGACGGCGGCTTGACGCCGATGGCGGCCAGCTCCTCGATGTGATGCTGGACACCGGCCTGGTCGCGGCCTGCCCAGCCGGCGATCGCCAGACGCCTGGGCGTTAGAGTGAGGGCGCCTTGCGGTGTTTCGAAAGTCAGCATGAGAGCGTTTCCCTGTTCGGTAAGTGCATCGGTCAATGAAAGTTACAGCGAGCTGGGTAGCCACAGCGCGATGCCGGGAAAGAGCACCAGCAGTGCGGCCATCAGCAACATGGCGACGATGAACGGCAGCGTGCCGACGATCACGTCCGAGAACGCCTTGCCGCGGCGAGCGGCCTGGACGATATACAGGTTGAGGCCCACCGGCGGGGTGATCAGCGCCATCTCGACGAACAGGATCATGATGATGCCGAACCACACCTTGTCGAAGCCGGCGGCCGCGATTAGCGGCGTGACGATGGGAATGGTGATCACCATCAGCGACAGCGTCTCGATGAAGAAACCCAGCACGATGAACAGCACGATGACCGCCAGCAGCAACCCGTAGGGCGAAAGATCGTAGGTGCTCAGTAGCGTCGTCAGCTTCTGGACCAGCCCTGACGAAGTCAGCGCGAAGTTCAGAAACGAGGCCGCCAGAATGATGAACAGCAGCATCGAGGTCGTCTTGACCGTACCGTCGAGCGCGGCCATCAGCATACGGCGGTCCAGGCGGCGGTTGGCCGCCGCCAGCCCCAGCGAGACGATGACGCCGACGGCGGCTGCCTCGGTGGGGGTGGCCCAGCCGAGATAGATCGAGCCGACGATTACCGCGAACAGGATCAGCAACGGCGCCAGGAAGGCCAGGCTCCGAAAACGCGCGCTCCAGCTCGCGACGTTGCGCGGACCGCCGAGGCTCGGTTTCCACCAGCACAGCACCAGCGCCACGGCCATGAACAGCAGCGATAGCCCCAGACCGGGGACCAGCCCTGCCATGAACAGCTTGGGGATCGAGGTTTCGGTCAGGAAACCGTAGACGATCAGGTTGATCGAGGGCGGAATGAGGATGCCCAGCGTGCCGCCGGCGGCGATGCTGCCGCAGAACAGGCGTGGGTCGTAATTGAGCTTGTCGCCCTGGGGCAGCGCCACGGTAGAGATCGTCGCGGCGGTGGCGACCGACGACCCCGAGGTCGCCGAGAACAGCGCGGCGGTGGTGATGTTGGCGTGAATCAGGCCACCCGGCAGCCACGACAGCCAGTGGTCCATGGCACGGTAGGCCTTCTCGGCGATGCCGGCACGTACGATGATCTCGCCCATCAGCACGAACAGTGGAATCGCGATCAGCAGGAAAGAGTCCGCTGCCGACCACAGGTTTTGCCCCAGCGCCTTGGTCAGCGGGAAGAACGAGAAGAACTGGTCGATACCGAAGGCGAGCAGGAACAGCGTGACCGCCACCGGAATACCGGCCAGCAGCAGCACCAGAATGCCGACAGAGAGAAATCCGAGCATTAGCGTGACTCCTCCGTCAGCGGCGCTTCGTCCAGTTCGCCGTTATCCATGCCGATCAGCGCATCGAGGGTGGGTGCGTCCCGCTGGAACAGCGCGACCAGGACTCTCAGACCCATGACGCTGGTGGTAAAGGCGAACCAGCAATAGCCGGCGGCCCACAGCAGTTGTGGAATCCAGAGTGGCGTGGCCAGCGGCGTGTTGGCGGTCGAACCGTTGGTGAGGGATTTTGCCAACACCGGATAGGCGTTCAGCGCGATCATCCACGCCACCAGATTGAGCGCCAGCAGCGACACGATATTGAGCGCGTGCTGCGACAGTGGCGGCAAGCGGCCGTGGACGACGTCGATTCGGATATGGGCCCGTTCGAGCAGCGTGTGGGAAATCCCCCAGGCCGAGAGCACGGCCAGCACATAGCCCGAGTACTCGTGGACACCGGAAAGCGAGTGGCCGGCCAGCTTGCGCAGCAGGATCTCGACGCCGATGAAGATGACGACGGCCAGCAGGGCGAGTCCGATCACGCGAGCGGCGAGCCGGGACAGGCCGCGCGTGAAGCGCACCAGCCCGTCCAGCCCCTGGATCAATGGTGACATGAGAGGTACCTGCCTATCGGTAGTGGCGATCCCGGCGG
>NZ_CALFQK010000186.1:0-17644 GCF_937921195.1 uncultured Salinicola sp. | reverse complement strand
GGCTGCGGGCTGCGGGCTGCGGGCTGCGGGCAAGATTCGTCATCGAAGGAGGCGGGGCAGCGATGGGGATACGCGATTGGCCGGAGGGGGAGCGGCCGCGGGAGAAACTGTTGACGCTGGGAGCCGCGGCACTGTCCGACGCCGAGTTGCTGGCGATCTTTCTGCGCGTCGGGGTCAAGGGGCGCTCGGCGGTGGATCTGGCGCGGGATCTGCTGAGCAGCTTCGGCGGGCTACGCCAACTGCTGGAAGCGAGTCGCCAGCGGTTCTGTGCCGAGCATGGCTTGGGGGAAGCGAAGTTCGTGCAGCTCCAGGCCACGCTCGAGCTGTCGCGCCGTCATCTGGGCAGCCTGCTCGAGCGGGAGGCGGCGCTGACCTCGCCGGCGCTGGTACGGACCTTCCTGAGTGCGCAGCTGCGGCATCTTGAGCATGAGGCGTTCGCGGCTCTGTTCCTGGACACCCAGCATCGCGTGATCCGCTTCGAGATCCTCTCCGAGGGCACCCTGGACAGCGCCTCCGTCTATCCGCGGGAAGTCGCCCGACGGACGCTTGCGCACAATGCCGGCGCGGTGATCTTCGCCCATAATCACCCCTCCGGCGTGGCCGAGCCCAGCGACGCCGACCGTCGGATTACCGAGCGCCTGCGCGAGGCGCTGGCGCTGTTCGACATTCGGGTGCTGGATCACTTCGTGATCGGAGACGGCGAGGTGATCTCCTTCGCCGAACGGGGATGGCTGTAAGAAGCGCATCGATTTCGAGATTCGGATGGGAAGACGTGCCGGATTCGGGTAACATGCCGCGCCATGTTCTCGGGTGGTCGCCGCTGCGGCGGCGTGTCGGCAACGATGGGCGCTGCAGTTGCAGGGCGCCAAATTGTTGCGAAGCGCAGGGGGCTCTGGTATAAAGTACGCCCTTTGAATCAGGGCATACGGCGAGAGCAACTCATTTCGCGCCTTCCCAGATGCCCGAGATAAACCGAACAACCCAACCCGTCAGTGGTCGGAGGCTTCCATGTCCCAAGTTTGTCAGGTTACCGGTAAGCGTCCGGTGACTGGTAGCAACGTCTCGCACTCACAGCGCAAGACACGTCGTCGTTTCGTCCCGAACCTGCATACGCATCGTTTCTGGGTCGAATCCGAGAAGCGTTTCGTCAAGCTGCGTCTGTCCTCCAAGGGCATGCGCATCATCGACAAGAAGGGCATCGATGCGGTGCTCAGCGACATTCGCAAGCGTGGCGCCAGCCTTTAAGGAGTCGAGACATGCGTGACAAGATCAAGTTGGTGTCCAGTGCCGGTACCGGCCACTTCTACACCACGGCCAAGAACAAGCGTAACACCCCGGACAAGCTGGAATTCAAGAAGTACGATCCGGTCGTTCGCAAGCACGTCATCTACAAGGAAGCCAAGATCAAGTGATCTAGCTTTCCACCGGTGCTGCAATGCCAGCGCTGGAATGACAGTACGGAAAACCCGGTCCTCGACCGGGTTTTCTCGTTTGTGGCGAATTCGTTTGTGATGAATTCGTGTGATGAAAGAGTCGCGAGAACAGACGCATGCCCGAGCTTCCCGAAGTCGAGACCACCCGCCGCGGCATCGCCCCCCACGTCGAGGGGCGGGAGATCGTCGAGGTGATCGTGCGCCAACGCAGTCTGCGCGTGCCGATCCCCGGCGATCTGGAGTCGACGCTGATCGGCGCGCGGTTCGGCGGGGTTTTCCGCCGCGCCAAGTATCTGCTGCTGCCGCTGGCGGAGCGAACCCTGCTGTGGCATCTCGGCATGTCAGGGAGCCTGCGCATCGCCCGCGTCGGCGATCAGCCCAAGAAGCACGATCATGTCGACGTGGTGTTCGAAGGTGGCAACATCCTGCGCTACCATGATCCCCGCCGCTTCGGCTTCGTCGACTGGCTGGCGGGAGACGTCGAATCGGATATCCGGCTGGCAAGGCTGGGGCCGGAACCGCTGTCGCCGGATTTCGATGGACGGCGACTCTACCGGCTCTCCCGGGGACGCCGTGCCGCGATGAAGACCTTCATCATGGACAATGCGGTGGTCGTGGGCGTGGGCAATATCTACGCCACCGAGGCGCTGTTCATGGCCGGGATCGATCCGCGCCGCGCCGCCGGGCGCGTCTCCCTCGAGCGTTTCGAACGCCTCGCCGATGCGATCAAGACGGTGCTGGCGGCGGCGATCACCCAGGGCGGCACGACGCTGCGGGATTTCGTCAGCGGTAGCGGCGAACCGGGTTACTTCGCCCAGCGGCTCAACGTCTACGGCCGCGGGGGGCAACCCTGCCGGCATTGTGGCCTGGAGCTGCGCCAGATCGTGCTGGGTCAGCGTGCCAGCGTCTTCTGCGCGGTGTGTCAGACCTGAATGGGTCGCCGATGGAACGTCACCGCACACCAACCCTCTAACATTTCGCGTTTTGGCCGTTCGATTTCGCATCCGATGGCTTGGGGTTTCCCCCACGCCGGGTAGAATGCGCCAGACCTTCGTGGCGTACGTGTCTTCGAACACGCGTGCCCTGGATATTTTTGCTGATGTCACTTCCCGATGGAGCCCTGCACATGGAGTCAACCGTGACCCAGACCCTGCGTCTCAAGAAGAACGCCGATCGACGCTTGAAGGCAGGCCATCTCTGGCTCTACTCCAACGAGATCGATATCCAGGCCACTCCGCTCAAGGGCCTGGAGCCGGGGGCGCAGGTGACCATCGAGGCCGCCAACGGCAAGGCATTGGGTGTCGCCTATGTCAACCCGAACTCGCTGATCTGCGCCCGTGTCGTTTCCCGCGACGCCGACGTTCGGCTCGATCGCTCGCTGCTGGTTCACCGCTTCAACCAGGCGCTGGCGCTGCGCGACCGGCTCTTTGCCAAGCCGTTCTATCGTCTGGTTCACGGCGAGGGCGACCTGCTGCCGGGGCTGATCGTCGACCGTTTCGACGACGTGCTGGTGGTCCAGCTCAACACCCTCGGCATGGAGACGGTGCGCGACGAGGTTATCGCGGCGCTCGACAAGGTGCTGTCGCCGAAGGCGATCGTGTTCAAGAACGACTCCAGCGGCCGTCGCCTGGAGCAGCTCGAGTCGGAAGTGGCGGTGGTTCACGGCGAGTTGCCGGACGAGGTGCTGCTGGAAGAGAACGGCGTCCGTTTCGTGGCGCCGGTGCTGGACGGCCAGAAGACCGGCTGGTTCTACGACCATCGCGCCAACCGCGCCTGGCTCAACGGCCTGGTCGCCGGCAAGCGGGTGCTCGACCTGTTCAGCTACGTCGGTGGCTGGGGCGTCCAGGCGGCGGCGCACGGCGCCAGCGAGGTGCTGTGTGTCGATGCTTCCCAGACCGCGCTCGACCGGGTGGCCGAGAACGCCGCCCTCAACGGGCTCCACGAGCAGGTCGCGGTCGGCCACGGTGACGTGTTCGAAGCCATGACGGCGCTGCGCGCCGAGGGCGAGAAGTTCGATGTGGTGGTGCTGGATCCGCCGGCGTTCATCAAGAAACGCAAGGATCTCGCCAATGGCGAACGCGCCTACGCGCGCCTCAACCGCGAGGCGATGCGGCTGTTGGGGCGCGACGGCCTGCTGATGTCGGCCTCCTGCTCCATGCACCTGTTCGAGGAGCGTCTGGTCGAGTGCGTACGGGGCGCGGTACGCCATCAGGATCGCCACGGCCAGATCATCTATCGCGGCGGCCAGGCCGGTGATCACCCGGTGCATCCGTCGATCCCCGAGACCGCTTACCTGAAAGCGCTCGGCGTGCGGGTCTTCCGGAACTGATGGTCGCGACGACCCGGTGTCGTTGACATGACCGTCGAACGGGTTTGCGTCTTTCGTCACTCCAATGTCTTGTTGGTCAGTCATGTTCGTAACCTGATCGAGAGCGCCGGTCTGTCGGCCACGTTGCGCAACATGACCCTGGCCGGCGGGGCGGGGGAACTGCCGCCCGATCAGTGCGAGGCCGAGGTCTGGGTATCCGCCACCGCCGAGACGCGGGCGGTTCAGCTGGTCCGGGAAGCTCTCGATGGGCCAACCGTGGCCTTGCCCGCCTGGCGCTGCCAGGGCTGCGGGGAGCGGCTCGATGGAGTGTTCGACCGTTGCTGGCAGTGCGGCCGCGATCGCCCGGACCGGGATGGCTGCTGATCGCCGTCGCTGCGGTGTCGTCTGATTCAACCCAGGAGGTTTGCATGGACTGGGACCTGCCCACCCCTTTCGTGATCGATATCGATGTCGAGCGCTCGAGCATCGATCACTATGGCCACGTCAACAACGCCGAGTATCTGCGCTGGATCGAGCGTGCCAGTTGGGCGCATTCGCGCGCGCTGGGGCTGACGCTGGAAGACTATCGTGCGCTCAATCGCGGCATGGTCGTTCACCGTCACGAGCTGGACTACCTCGCGCCGGCCTTCGAGGGCGATCGCTTGCAGCTCTCGACCTGGATCGTCAGTTGCGACGGCCGCCTGTCGCTGGAGCGGCGCTTCCAGCTGCGTCACGTCGAAACGTCCCGCACCTTGCTGCGCGCGCATACCCGCTTCGCCTGCATCGATATGGCGAGCTGCCGGCCGAAGCGCATGCCGCCCCGTTTCGTCGAGGTCTACGGCGGCGCCTGCATCACCGCCGATCGCTGAATCGCAGGTTCGCTGGTTCGGAACGCCACCGGCCCCGCCCGGCGCGACGAGCGGGGCCGGTGGCGTTCCGGCTCATGTCATGGCGGACGAGGATGCCGGCTCGCGCTCGCCGGGTGCGCGCGATGTCGGCCGGCCGGGGGCGACGATCGCCATGAAGCGGGCGAGTGTGGCGTCGCTGGCCGGACGCGTGACCCGGGAGACGGCGACGAACAGCGGCAGATTGACGATCAAGCCCCAGGCGCCGGCGTGAACGCCGAGCGGGTTGGGCCACACCACCGTGAACAGGACGGTCACGATGAAGCCGGAGACCAGCCCGCAAAGCACGCCTGCCCGCGTCGCCCGTGGCCATACGAACAAACCGATGAAGGCCGGCAGCATCTGGGCGGCGAAGCCGAGCCCGACCAGCAGGATCATGATCAGGTTGCCGGGATTGAGCATCGCCACCGGGCCGACGATCAGCAGCATGATCGGGAAGATCAGATAGCGCGCGAGCTGGCCGGTGCGCCGCTCCGAGAGCTTGAACAGCGGACGGATCACGTCCCGGGTCCAGGTCAGTGCGGTGCCGTGGATGTAGGGTTCGCTGGAGGACATCGCGGCGGCCAGGGTGCCGGCGCCGAGCAGGCCGACCAGTACCGGCGGCATCTGCTGGAATGCCAGCTGCAGGGCGACGGTGTCGGCACGCTCCAGGTGGGGCAGGCTGAAGATGCCGATGAAACCGACCACCACCATCGGCAGGATGACGAAGTAGTAGGTCGGCAGCCAGCTGGCGCTGCGGCGGATGCTCTGGGCCGAGTCGGCGCTCATCCACTGCAGCCAGACCGGCTGCTGGAACGAGAACATCGAGACGATGATCGACGAGGTCCAGAAGGCGAAACTCATGTCGCCGAGGCCACCCGGCAGCGTCAGGAAGTCGACGTGGGTGTCGCGCAGGCGCTCGAAGACCCCGCCGAACCACCAGTCGCCGGTCATCCGGTGGGCTGCCCAGAGCCCGATCGTCCAGGCCACGACCAGCATCAGGCCGCCCTGAAACGCGTTGGTCACGCCGATGGCGCGCTGGCCGCTGATGAACAGATAGATCGCGATGGTGCCAAGCACCAGCCAGATATTGAGCGCGAAGGGCAGCAGGCCGCCGCTCATCACCTCGAGGATGTAGGCCGCGCCGATGGTCTGGAGGACGGCATACGCCATGGCGCCGATCGACATCACCAGTGACGTCAGCGCGCCGAGCAGCGGGCTCTCGAAGCGATCCGCCACCGCCTGGGCCTGGGTGACGTGGCCGAGCCTGGCGCCGAACGCCCACACCCTGGGCCCGCAGTACCAGGCGACCAGCGCCAGGTAGCTCAGGTAGATGACGACGTAGAACACCGGCACGCCCTTGCTCCAGGCCCAGCCCGGCGCGCCCATGAAGGTGTAGGCGCTGATGCTGCCGGCGCCCATCAACAGATACATCACCAGAGGCCCCATGCTGCGTCCGGCAACGCCCCACTGCTCGAGACTGTCCATGCGATGACTGCCGCGGGCGCGGATCCCCAGCCACAGCGCGATGGCCACGTAGACCAGGGTCATCAGCAGCGGAATCGGATCACTCATCGACACACTCTCCCGATCCCGACGGCGGTGTCGGCGGATGCGCCTGGGTGATCGAGGCTGGCAGGGGCAGCAGCCGGTTGGCCAGCAGCATCACCGCGGTCGACGCCAGGATGATCAGGCAGGACCAGGCCGCCAGCGACGGCAGGCCCAGTATCAGCACGGCGTGGTTGGCCAGCAGGATGGCCGGCCACAGTCCGGCTAGGATGACCAGCAGGAAGAGGGCCAGCACGGCCTTCCCTCTCGTGGTGGCAGGGCGGATCAAGCGGTGGTTCATGACATCACTCCAGCATCTTGTTGTCGTCGAGGATACCGTGCCGGGGACCCCGGTTCAGCTTCGTGGCGGTGTCGGCCAGGTGCGAATCGGTCCACGCCACTGCTCGAAGCGATGGGCGAGCTGCAGAACCCGCCGATCCTCGAAACGTGGTGCGACCAACTGAATGCCGAGCGGCAGGCCGTCGCGACCGAAACCGCCGTTGATGGACAGTGCCGGCTGCTCGCCCATGTTCCACGGTAGCGTGAAGCCCAGGTGCTCGAACGGACGATCCGGATCGTTGGAGGGGTGGCCGTACTCGGCGGGGAAGGTGTAGACCGGCGTCGTCGGGGAGAGGATGGCGTCGACGTCGTCGAACGCGGCCTCGGTGGCGCGGCGCAGGGCAAAGGTCTGCTCGAAGCCGTGGACGACATCGACCGCACTCAACTCGGCGCCGCGCGCCGCCCACTGGGTGATCATGGGAAACACGCGGGCGCGATCCGCCTCGTTCAGCGTGGCCAGCGTCTTCCACTGCCTCGCCCGCCAGAAGTTGTCGAGACCGTCGAGCATCTCGCGGGTCATCACCGGTGCCATCGGCACCAGCGTGGCGCCGGCGCGTTCGAACCCCGCCGCGGCGGCTTCCACCGCGGCCAGAAGCTGGGGATCGACGGCCATGCCGCAGCCGGCATCGAGCATGACGCCGAGTCTGAGCCCCGACAGCTCGAGCGAGAGCGCCATCCAGTCGATCCGGGAGGGTGGCAGGCGGGTCGGATCGCGGCGATCGGTGCGGGCCAGCGTGCGCATCATCAGCGCGGCGTCCTCGACCGTGCGGGTCATCGGCCCGGCACAACGCCCGGTGTAGCAGGGATCGATGGGAATGCGCCCCAGCGTGGGCTTGAAGCCGACCAGCCCGCACCACGCGGCCGGGAGGCGCACCGAGCCGCCGATGTCGGTGCCGACATGCAGCGGCCCCAGGCCGGCGGCTGCCGCCGCGCCGGCGCCGGAGCTGGAGCCGCCGGGGTTGGCGTCGAGCTTCCACGGGTTGCGGGTCAGGCCGTGGAAAGTCGAGACGCCAGAGGACATCATGCCGAAATCGGGGCAGGTGGTCTTGGCGAAGATAAGGGCGCGATCCTCCCTCAGCCGTGCCGATGGCGGTGCATCCTCGCGAGCCGGCGTCAGTTCGGTGACCGCGGTGCCTTGCGGGATCGGCACGCCGCGGGTGGCGATCAACTCCTTGATCGTGACCGGAATGCCGTCGAGTGGTCCCAGCGGGGCGCCATTGTGCCAGCGCCGGGTGGCTTCGGCGGCCGCTGTCGTCAGCGTCGCCTCGTCGTAGGCGTAGAGTGCGTTGATGTGAGGTTCCCAGGCATGGATGTGCGGGATGAGTTCGGCGACGTAGTCGGCGGGCGAGCAGCGACCGTCGCGAAAGCCGGCCAGC
Organism: uncultured Salinicola sp.; assembly: GCF_937921195.1. Taxonomy (NCBI): domain Bacteria; kingdom Pseudomonadati; phylum Pseudomonadota; class Gammaproteobacteria; order Oceanospirillales; family Halomonadaceae; genus Salinicola; species uncultured Salinicola sp. The sequence goes on along the minus strand of NZ_CALFQK010000186.1, from coordinate 9,756 downwards.
AGCGCGGTCGCGGATGCATCGAGAAGGTTCATGGCGAGAGGGCCTCGTCAGGATTGTCGTTGGCGTTGGTCTTCAGCATGCAGCGTATTGGCGAATCATCGCTACTGCGAATCGGCGATCGCAGTGGTCTTTGCATGTTTGGTCTATTTATCTTTTCATGGCCGGTTGTCTGGAATTATTTTTTGCCAATATCTTTCTTTTAGTGTTTTGGCGTGTTTTTTGTCGCCCTATCCCGTCTTTATTGCTGTTGTGCTGTAATTCTCTCGATCCTTCAATGACAACCAACGATCGAGGCAACGACCATGCATATTGGCCTCCCCAAGGAAATCAAGAACCATGAATATCGCGTCGCCCTGACACCGGGCGGCGTGCGTGAACTGGTGGCGCGAGGCCACCGGGTTTCGGTACAGGCGGAGGCGGGGATCGGAGCCGGCTATCCGGACGAGGCCTACCGGGAGGCCGGCGCCGACCTCGTGGCCGACGTCGATGCGCTATGGGCGAGCGCGGAGCTGATCCTCAAGGTCAAGGAGCCGCAGGCGGAAGAGGTCGCCCGGCTGCGCCCGGCGCAGACGCTGTTCACCTACCTGCACCTGGCCGCCGAGGAGCGGCTGACTCGCGGCCTGATCGACAGCGGTGCCACCTGCATCGCCTACGAGACCATCACCGATGACCTGGGCGGCTTGCCGCTGCTGGCGCCGATGAGTCGCGTCGCCGGCCGCATGGCGGTACAGGCCGGAGCACACAGCCTGGAGAAGGCCCAGGGCGGTGCCGGCATTCTGCTGCCGGGGGTGCCTGGCGTGGCGCCGGCCAAGGTTACGGTGATCGGCGGCGGCGTGGTCGGCGAGAATGCCGCGCGCATGGCGCTGGGGCTGGGCGCCGAAGTGACCATCCTGGACAAGTCCCTGCCCCGGCTGGAAGTGCTCGACCATCGTTACCAGGGCCGGATTCGCACGGTCTATTCGACCACCGAGACGCTGGAAGTCGCCGTGCGCGAGTCCGACATGATCATTGGCGCCGTGCTGGTGCCCGGCGCGGCCGCGCCCAAGCTGGTCACCCGTGGGATGCTGGGCGAGATGAGACCGGGCAGCGTGCTGGTGGACGTGGCGATCGACCAGGGCGGCTGCTTCGAGACCAGCAAGCCGACCACCCACGCCGATCCCAGCTACGTGGTCGACGGGATCGTCCACTACTGCGTTGCCAACATGCCCGGCGCGGTGGCGCGCACCTCGACCCAGGCGCTGACCAACGCCACGCTGCCGTTCGTGATCGCGCTGGCCGACAAGGGCTGGCAGCGGGCGCTGGCCGATGACGCGCATTTCTGCGCCGGCCTCAACGTTCATGCCGGTCAGGTGACCTACGCCGCCATCGGTGAAGCGTTCGGGCTGGACGTGGCTGCAACCGAGCAGATTCTCGAGGGCTGAGGTCGAGCCCCCCCGAGGCGGGGGCCAGCAGGCGAGATCGACCGATCAGCGGCGCCGACACTGTCGGCGCCGCCTTCGGTTCCAGGCTGTGGTCATGCGGCCTTGCATGCAATGCAGCGGTTCAGAATCTCGCTATGTGAGACGAACTCGACAACACGTCTCGGTATGCTCGACAGAGATCCCGGTTTCGAGTCGTCGACGTGCCATCAACTCCGCGTGAATCCTCCCAGACACCTTCCACCCTGCGCCATGTGATGGCACTGCTGCGGACGACCGCGGCTTGCGGTGCCCGCGGCGCGGGCATCGACGATTATCTCGATGCCACCGAGCTGAGCCGCCCCACCATCTACCGACTGCTCAAGGGGCTGCGCGAGGAGGGGGTCCTGCGTCCCTCTCCACTGCGTCATCGCTATCTGCTGGGCTACGAGCTGCTGGTACTCGGCGCCGAAGCGGGCAACGGCGGCAGCCTTCGCGACCTGGCTCGCCCCAGATTGCTCGAGCTGGCGCAGCGGCTTGGCGACAGCTTTTACCTGTTTGCCCACGACGGCCGCCACGCGGTCTGCCTCGAAGTCCAGAACGGCGCCTATCCGGTGGGCAGTTTCGTGGCCTCGATCGGCGGTCGCGTGCCGCTGGGAGTGGGGCAGGCTTCGATCGCGCTGCTGGCCTCGCTCGAGAGCCGGGAGCGTGAATGGATCCTCGCGGCCAACCGCGAGCTGCTGCAAGAGCGCTACGAGATCAGCGTCGACGCCGTCGAGCGGGAGATCGCGCGTTTCCATCAGGAGGGCCACGCCCGCGGCGTCGAGGGTTCGAGCCTGCCTGAATTCACGGGCCTGGCGATTCCCGTTCTTGACCACAGCGGACGCTGTCTCGGCGCCTTCAGTTGCTCGATGCTCAAGTCGCGGATGACGCCGGCTCATCGCCAGGAGGTACTGACGATGATGGCGGAGCAGGCCGAGAGCCTGGTGTCGCAAGCCCACGGCTTACTGCAGGCGGAGTGACGATCATGTCGAGAGCGGTTCAACCGTCCCATCTTCGCCCCTGCGGCTGGCAGGCGCTGCTGCCCGCCCCGACCTCGCGACTCGAGCTCCAGGGGGATCAGGTCGCGGATCTGGCGATCGTGGGCGCGGGCTACACCGGCGTCGCCGTGGCACGGACCTATCATCGTCTGGCGCCGGACCGTCGCATCGTGATGATCGATGCCGAGGCGGCCGGGGAGGGCAGTCCGGGACGCAACTCCGGATTCATGCTGGAGATCGCGTTGGCCAACGATGCCTCCGCGGATCAACTGGCGCGAATGTCGACACTCAATGCGCTGAGCCGTGGGGCGATGGCAACGCTCAAGGCGCAGGTCGACGAGCACGCCATCGATTGCCAGCTCCAGCGCACCGGTACCTATCGGGCCGCCCGGGGCGACGAGGGGCGACGTGCGCTGGCCCGGTATCGGGGTTTTCTGGAGGCCGCGGGGCTGTCCCATCGGCGCCTCGAGCGCGAGCAGCTCGAGGCCGCGCTGGGCACCCGCTACTACGCCGAAGGAATCTACTCGCCCGACTGCTATCTCGTTCAGCCGGCGGCGCTGATCCGCGGATTGGTCGATGCGCTGCCGGAGGCGGTGGCGTGTCACGAATGGAGCCCGGCACTGGCCGTGCAACGGGACAACCGGGCTTGGCGGGTCAGCACCCCGAAGGGGTCGCTGCGGGCCCGGCAGGTGGTACTCGCCAACAACGCCTTTGCACGTCCTCTGGGCGCCGATGCCTCACGCCTTACCGCCATCTACACCTACGCCGCGCTGACTGCGCCGCTCTCGCCGGGGCTGACGGCCGCCATCGGAGCCGGGCCCTGGGGGCTGCTGCCAAGCCACCGGCTGGGTTGCACGTTACGCACCACGGCGGATGGCCGCTTGATGATCCGCGCCCAGTACAGCTACGAGCGGGAAAGGGACAACGCAGCCGTCGCCGCCGGACTCAAGTCGAGCCTGGTCGCACGCTATCCGGAACTGGCGGGCATTGAATTCGAGCGGGTCTGGGGCGGCACCACCGGCCTGACCTACAACGGTGCCCCGCTGTGGGGGGAAGTGGCGGAGAACCTGTTCGTGTCGGCGGGATGCAACGGCGGCGGCATAGTCAAGGGCACCTTGCTGGGCGAGGCCCTGGCGAAGCTCGCGCTGAAACAGCCGGGAGTCGATATTCCCGGCCTCTTCGGCACGCCGAGCTGGATGCCGCCCGATCCCGTTCGTAGGCTGGCCTTCGACGCCATTCGCGCCCACGAACAGCGCAAGGGGCGTGACGAGGCCTGAGCACACCTGGCCGCTTTCGACTGAAAATCCACCGCTACCGAAGCGTCATCGAGACCCACAACGCACAACAATCAAGGAGTCATCATGGACCCTCAGGTGCACTACGGCATGCTGTCACTGTTGCCGGCTTGTCTTGCCATCGTCTTGGCGTTCGCGACGCGTAACACGATCTTCTCCCTCGCCGTGGCCTGCGTCGTCGGCGTCACGGTCATGGGGCGGGGGCTGTTCGGCTTCCCCAATCTGCTCAAGACGTCGTTGGGGACCACGGATTTCTCCTGGATTCTGCTGCTGGAGCTGTTCATCGGCACGGTCATCGCCTTTTTCCAGCGTACCGGGGCGATCCGCAACTTCACCGCCTGGGTCGAGGCGCGCGCGCTGTCGCGGGTGCGGGTCCAACTGGTCGGCTGGTTCATGGGCATGTTCGTGTTCTTCAGCGACTACTTCAGCCCGCTGTTCGTCGGTTCCACCCTGCGCGGGCTGACGGACCGCTACCGGGTCTCGCGCGAGAAACTGGCCTATATCGCCGATTCCACTTCGGCACCGGTCAGCGTGCTGGTGCCGATTACGGGGTGGGCGGTATTCATCTCGGGGCTCTTGATCGGCATGGGGCCCATCGAGACCGCAGGCGATGCCATGCAGGCCTTCGTCTACGCCGTACCCTTCAATCTCTATGCCTGGATGTCGGTGTTGATGGTCGGGTTGGTGATCGTCGGGATCGTGCCGCTTTTCGGCCCGCTGAAGCGTGCCGAGGCCCGCGCCCAGAACGAGGGCAAGGTGTTTCGCGACGGCGCCGATCCGCTGCTCGGCGAGGAGCTCACCGACCTGCAGCCGTTCGAGGGCGTGCGCACCAACCTGTTTCTCAACTTCGTGCTGCCGGTGCTGATCGTGATCGGCGTTGCGGTGGGAACCTTCGCGTTCATGGGCTCGGCCAAGACGATGGAGGCGTTCCTCGCCGCGGCGGTGGTGCTGGGGGTGATCATGCGGCTGCAGGGCATTCCCCTCAACGACATCATGAAGACGGCCACGGCAGGGATGAAGGGAGTGATGCCGGCAATCCTGATCCTGGCGCTGGCCTATTCGCTGAATCAGCTTTCGAAGGAGATGGGGACGGCCGCCTTCATCGTCGAGATCAGCCGCGACTGGCTCTCGCCGACGCTGCTGCCCGCGATCACCTTCCTGCTGGCGGCGATCATCGCCTTTGCGACCGGCTCTTCCTGGGGAACCTTCGCGATCATGATGCCGATTTCGGTACCGGTCGCCTTCGTGTTCACCGGTGATATGCTGACGCCGCTGGTCTATGCCACCATCGCCGCGGTGGCTGGCGGCGGGGTGTTCGGCGACCACTGCTCGCCGCTGTCGGATACCACGGTGCTCGCCTCGACCGGCTCCGCCTGCGACCACATGGATCACGTGCGCACCCAGATTCCCTATGCCCTGGCGGTGGCGGCGCTGTCGCTGCTGGCTTACCTGCTGATCGGCATCGGTCTGTAGAGGTTCCCGCGGGTGTTCGCTCTGGGGAAGGTGGCAGGGTAAACTGCCCGCACTGCCACTTTCCCCAAGCGATTCGAAGAGTTCATGAGCAAGCGACGCGTTCTTACCGGTATCACCACCACGGGTACGCCGCATCTGGGCAATTATGTCGGCGCGATCAAGCCGGCCATCGCCGAGAGCCAGAATCCCGACGTCCAGTCCTACTACTTTCTGGCCGACCTGCATGCGCTGATCAAGGCGCAGGACCCCCGGCGTGTGCAGCAGTCGCGCCTCGAGATCGCCGCCACCTGGCTGGCGCTGGGCCTGGATACCGACAACGCCATCTTCTATCGCCAGTCCGATATCCACGAGATTCCCGAGCTGACCTGGCTGCTCTCCTGCGTCTGCGCCAAGGGGTTGATGAACCGGGCCCACGCCTACAAGGCGGCGGTGGCGGACAACGACACCGATGGCCAGAGCGATCCCGATCGCGGCATCACCATGGGGCTGTTCGGTTACCCGGTGCTGATGGCGGCCGATATCCTGATGTTCAACGCCCACAAGGTGCCGGTGGGCCGCGACCAGATCCAGCATATCGAGATGGCCCGCGACATGGCGGGGCGGTTCAACCATATCTACAAGGGCGACTACTTCACGCTGCCCGAGGCGATCGTCGACGAGAAGGTCGAGGTGCTGCGGGGCCTCGACGGCCGCAAGATGTCGAAGAGCTACGACAACACCATTCCGCTGTTCGTCTCCGAGAAGAAACTGCAGAAGCTGGTGCGCAAGATCAAGACCAATTCGCTGGAGCCCGGCGAACCCAAGGACCCGGATACCTGCACCCTGTTCCAGATCTACAGCGCCTTCGCCACGGCGGAGGAGAGCGCCGACATGCGTCGCCGCTACGCCGAGGGGATCGGCTGGGGCGACGCCAAGAACGAGGTGTTTGAGTACCTCAACGCGCATCTGCGCGAACCCCGCGAGCGCTATGAAGCGCTGATGAACGATCCCGGGCATATCGAGCAGGTGTTGTTGAAAGGTGCCGAGCGGGCACGGGCAGAAGCGAATGCCCTGATGGAAAAGCTGCGCATCGCCGTGGGGCTGGGCAGGTTCCAGTAGACTCGGCTACGGGCTACGGGCTACGAAGAACGACAGTGACGTCTGTTGCTGGCGTTCTTCTGCGTGACAGACACACTGACTTTCGCGGCTCGCGGCTTCTCGATGTTCATCGATAACCAGAATGTCTATCGAAAGATCGTATTGTCGTTTTCGAATTCCTGAGTAAAAGACTAAAGTACCGGCCATTCGATTTTAGTCTAAGAAAGGGGTTGTTTTATGACGACTTTGACGAAAACGGCGCCTCCCGGCATCGGCCGGCTTTCGCCCAAGGCGTGGATTGCCGCGCTGCTGCTCGTTCTCGGCGCGCTGGCCGTCGGCCTCGCCTTCGGTGGCAATCAGGGCTGGCTGATGCTGGTCGGCGGCGGTCTGGGCATCGTGCTCTATCACGCCTCCTTCGGTTTCACCTCCGCGTGGCGAGTGTTCATCACCGAGCGCCGCGGCCGCGGGCTGCGCGCACAGATGGTGATGCTGGCGCTGGCGGTGGTGCTGTTCTTCCCGGCGCTGGGAGCGGGAACGCTGTTCGGCCATCCGGTCGAGGGGTTCGTCTCGCCCATCGGTATCTCCGTCATCGTCGGCGCCTTCCTGTTCGGCATCGGCATGCAACTGGGCGGTGGCTGTGCGTCCGGCACGCTGTTCACCGTGGGTGGCGGCAACGCCCGCATGGTCATCACGCTGCTCTTCTTCATCGTCGGCTCGGTGATCGGCACCGCCCACTTCGCCTGGTGGCAGAGCCTGCCGGCGTTCCAGCCCACCTCGATGATCGATCTGTTCGGTACGGGGGGCGGGATCGCTGCCAGTCTGGTGCTGTTTACCGGCATTGCCGCCTTGACCGTCGTCATGGAGAGGCGCCGTCACGGCCAACTGGAGCAGACGTCAGCGGTCTCGCCGGGGCCGGGCCGCTGGTTGACCGGGCCGTGGCCGATCCTTGCCGGGGCGGTCGGCCTGGCGCTGCTCAACTTCCTGACGCTGTCATTGGCCGGCCGCCCCTGGGGCATCACCTCGGCCTTCGCGCTGTGGGGCGCCAAGGCGTTTCAGGCCGTCGGCGGCGACGTAACGGCCTGGGGCTATTGGCAGAATCCCGGGCGCGCCGCCTCTCTCGACAGCAGCGTCTTCAGCGATATCACCACGGTGATGAACATCGGCGTCATCCTGGGCGCCGGCCTGGCGGCATCGCTGGCAGGGCGTTTCGCGCCCAGCTTGCGGATCCCGCTGCGTTCCGTGGCGGCGGCCGTGATTGGCGGGCTGCTGCTGGGCTACGGCGCGCGGCTGGCGTTCGGTTGCAACATCGGCGCCTATTTCAGCGGTATTGCGTCCGGCAGCCTGCACGGCTGGCTGTGGCTGGTCGCCGCGTTTGCCGGCAACATGTTCGGCGTCAAGCTGCGCCCGCTGTTCTTCCCGGGGCCGGCAAAACCGGTCGCGGCGAGTTGCTGAACGGCCTGGCGGCGACCGGCAAGGCCCCGCCACGGCAGGGTTTTTCAGGGGCCGTCACGTCTTTGGCAAGGGTTTCCACGGCGGACATGCCATCGGCGGCGGCAGATGGCATACTGGTCGGCCCCCGGGCGGCTTCGGCTCTTCCGGGGCGTCCGTCCGGTTGCGTGGCAGCCGCACGGTCGATAACGACAATGCGCCATCGGGCCTGCACCAACGACCGGTGAGATCGCCCGTCCGACAGGCGCGTTTCATTCGTTGGTTACCGCGAGAGTCGATTCATGTCCGATCACGCCAAGCGCCCGCTCTACATCCCCTACGCCGGACCGTCGCTGCTGGAAACGCCGCTGCTCAACAAGGGTAGCGCCTTTACCCGCGAAGAACGGGTCGAGTTCAATCTGGTGGGTCTGCTGCCGCAGAACGTCGAGAGCATCGAAGAGCAGCTCGAACGGGCCTACCACCAGTACACGCTGTGCCAGAACAACCTCGACAAGCATATCTACCTGCGGGCGATTCAGGACGACAACGAGACGTTGTTCTTCCGCCTGCTGGAAGAGCATCTCGAGGAGATGCTGCCGATCATCTACACCCCGACGGTGGGCGAGGCGTGCGAAGAGTTCTCCAATATCTACCGCAATCACCGTGGCCTGTTCATCTCCTATCCCGATCGCCATCGGATGGACGACATCCTGCGCAGCGCCACCAAGGACAAGGTGCGGGTGATCGTGGTCACCGATGGTGAACGCATTCTCGGCCTGGGCGATCAGGGCATCGGCGGCATGGGTATCCCGATCGGCAAGCTCTCGCTCTACACCGCCTGTGGCGGCATCAGCCCGGCCTACACGCTGCCGATCACGCTGGATGTCGGCACCAACAACCAGAAGCTGCTCGACGACCCGATGTACATGGGCTGGCGCCACAAGCGCGTGTCGCCGGACGAGTATGCCGAGTTCATCACCCTGTTCATGGAGTCGCTGAAGGCTCGCTGGCCCAACGTGCTGCTGCAGTTCGAGGATTTCGCCCTGACCAACGCCATGCCGCTGCTGGAGCGTTATCGGGACGAGCTTTGCTGTTTCAACGACGACATCCAGGGGACCGCCTCGGTCTGCGTGGCGACGTTGCTGGCCTCGTGCAAGGCCAAGAATGCCAAGCTCAGCGAGCAGACGATCACCTTCGCGGGGGCCGGGTCGGCCGGCTGCGGCATCGCCGAGCAGATCGTGATTGCGATGACTCTCGAGGGGCTATCGGAAGCCGATGCCAGAAAACGCATCTTCATGGTCGACAAGGATGGCCTGCTGACCACCGACATGGACGGGCTGCACAGCTTCCAGCAGCGGCTCGCCCACGATCCCGCCGAGTTGGGCTTCGACAGCGATACCCGCCTGTTGCTCGACGTGGTGCGCAACGCCAAGCCGACCATCCTGATCGGCGTCTCCGGCCAGCGCGGCCTGTTCACCGAAGAGGTGATCAAGACGCTCAACGCCAACTGCGAGAACCCGCTGATCATGCCGCTCTCCAACCCCACCTCCAAGGTCGAGGCGGTGCCACAGGACGTACTGGCGTGGACCGACGGCCAGGCGATGGTGGCGACGGGGAGTCCGTTCCCGCCGGTGGAGATCAACGGTCGCACGATCCCCATCGCCCAGTGCAACAACTCCTACATCTTCCCGGGTATTGGCCTCGGCGTGATTGCCGCCAATGCGACGCGTGTCACCGACAACATGTTGATGGCGGCCTCCAACGCGCTCGCCGACAGCGCCCCGATCGTCAAGACCGGTGAAGGCGCGCTGCTGCCGGCGCTGGGCGACATCCGCGAGATCAGCCAGCTGATCGCTTTCGCCGTCGGCAAGCAGGCCCAGAAGGATGGCGTTGCGCTCTCCTCCAGCGACGAGGTGCTGTGGGATGCGATTCACGGCCACTTCTGGTACCCGCGCTACCGGCAGTATCGTCGGCGTTCGATCTGATGTCGTGAGCTACGAGCTACGAGCTACGAGCTACGAGCTACGAGCTACGAGCTACGAGCTA
>NZ_CALFQK010000185.1:0-18674 GCF_937921195.1 uncultured Salinicola sp. | reverse complement strand
CGATGTCGTAGCGCTGCAGGGCGATACCGGCGAAGGCGTTACGGCCCTTGCGGAAATCCCAGATCATGTTGAGCAGCCAGCTGCTGCCGTCATCGTCGTGGAACAGCGAGGGGTCGAAGCCGCTGCTGTTGAGAGGAACCGGTTCCGACCAGGGCCCTTCGATCCGTTCGGCGCTGACCAGATAGTTGTGGGTGTCCTTGAACGCGCCACGGCGACTCTTGACGTCGGTATAGATCAGATGGAATCGGCCATGTGCGTAGCTCAGGCACGGTGCCCACACGCCGCCGGAATCGATGTCGCCGATCATGTCCAGCTGCGAGCGCCGGTCGAGGGGCGACGGCAACTGGCGCCACTGGACCAGGTCCCGGGAGTGATGGAGCGTGACCCCGGGAAACCATTCGAAGGTCGAGGTGGCGATGTAGTAGTCGTCGCCGACCCGGAGTATCGACGGGTCCGGATGAAAGCCGGGCAGGATGGGGTTGGCAATGAGGGACATTCGATCTCCTGTCGCGACGGGTTTCAGCGTTTGGCGGCGAGGTCGGCGACGATGGCCGGATAGCGCTTGTCGAGGTCGTAGAACAGCATCAGCACGATCATCAGCGCGCAAAGGCCCATCGGCAGATAGACGAACAGCGCCTGGATCGCGAACAGCGCCGTGTCGCTCTGCTCGCCGCCACCGCCGACATAGCCGCCGAAGGCCAGTATCCATCCCAGCAGTGCCGTGCCCAGGCCGCTGCCGATCTTGATGCCCATGCTGCCGCCGCTGTAGACCATGCCTTCGTTGCGAATCCCGGTCTTCCACTCCCCATACTCGATGGTATCGCCGAGCAGCGCGAACATGCTGCCATTGATTGGTGCCTTGCCGAGCCCACGTATGATGGTACCGGCGACGATCAGATAGACGTTGCCGAGGTCGATCAGCATGACACCGTAGCCGACCAGGGTGATCAGCTCGCCGACGATGATCGCGTTGCGCTTGCCGTAGCGCTTGGTGATCGGCGCCACGAACGCCATGCCTGCCAGGATGAAGACGATGTAGGCGGTGGTGATGACGCCCACCAGCCAGGTATCGTCGAGCAGGTACTGGGCGTAGTAGACGACGGCCCCGGAGTTGAGCGCGTTGAAGATATAGGTGATCAGGATGAACAGCGTGGCCAGCGCCCAGTAGCGATTCTTGCCAAGGGTACGCAGGCTCTGCTTCAGGGGAACCGGCGCCTGGCGCCGTTTCTCGTCGGCCGGCTGAACGCGTTCGCGGGTGCTCTTGAAGGTGAACAGGAACAACCCCGTGCCGATGGCGCCGAAGATCGCGAAGGTGACGATCCATCCTCCCTGGCCGCCGCCGAACAGCGTGGCCACCGGCAGCGTCAGGTTGCTGACGAGAAGCACCCCCACCAGCGCCAGGCTCATGCGAAAGACGTTGAGCAGCGAGCGCTGATACTGGTCCTGGGTGATCAGCGAGTTGAGCGTGCCGTAGGGCACGTTGAGGCCGGTATAGACCAGGCATACCAGGTTGTAGGTCACCGCGATGTAGACCGTCTGCCAGAACGGCGAGACATCGGGCACCGCGAACAGCAGCACCGCCGAGATCGCGAACGGCACCGCCAGCCACAGCAGCCAGGGCCTGGCCTTGCCGTGTCGCGAGGTGGTCTTGTCGATCACGTAGCCCATGGCGATGTCCGAGACACCGTCGAACACCCGCGAAAACAGCATGATCGAGCCGATGATCCCGGCGGCGACGCCGATCACGTCGGTATAGTAGTAGACGATGAAGATGCTCATCGCCTGCCAGATGAAATTGCTGGCCAGATCCCCGCAGCCGTAGCCGATCCGCTCCATCAGCGGGACGGCGGCCGCGGGATCGTGCGCTGACCCTGGGTCCATCTCTCTGGTGCTTGTCCTGGTGCTTGTCTCTATCGCGCCTGTGTCGCTCGTCATTGTCACCTCGCTACTGGTGATGGCCGCCGCGGCCGCTGCTCTCGGCGGGGCCGCGACGACCACTCCTATCCGTGAACCTATCCGTGGATTGTCGCCTTACTCGTAGGCCATCTCCTCGAGTTCCTTGCCGTTGGTTTCACGCACGAAGCGGGCGACGAAGACGGCCGAGATCAGCGCGCAGAGGGCATAGAAGCCGTAGGCGCCGGTCAGGCCGATCGACGCCAGCATGATCGGGAAGGTCATGGTGATGGCGAAGTTGGCGACCCACTGGAACAGGCCGGCGATGGCCAGGCCCGAGCCGCGTACCTGGTTGGGGAACATCTCGCCGAGCATGACCCACATCACCGGGCCCCAGGAGACGTTGAAGAAGAAGACGTAGACGTTGGCAGCGATCAGCGCGAGCACGCCATTGCCCGTGGAGAGCGCCAGCGAACCGTTGACGATGTCGGCGGTGGAGAAGGCGTAGACCAGCATCGCCAGGGTGACGGTCATGCCCACGGAGCCACCCCACAGCAGCGGCTTGCGCCCGATCCGGTCGATCAGGCCGATGGTGACCAGGCAGGCGGCGATGCTGACGGCGCCACTGATGACGTTGATCATCAACGCATCGCTTTCGGAGAAGCCGACCGCCTGCCACAGTACCGCGCCGTAGTAGAACACCACGTTGATACCCACCAGCTGCTGGAACACGGCCAGACCGATGCCGATCCAGACCAGCTTCAGCACCTTGCCGGTCTGCGGATTGATCAGGTCCCGCAGGCGCGGCTGGTGACGACTGGAGAGGGAGGCACGGATATCGGCCAGACGCTTGTGGGTACCGGCTTCGTCATAGACCAGGCGAAGGACCCGCTCGGCCTTGTCGTCGTGTCCGGCGCTGACCAGGAAGCGCGGGCTTTCCGGGATGAACATCAGCGCGATCAGGAAGATGACCGCCGGGATCAGTTCCATCCAGAACATGCAGCGCCAGGCCTCGAACCCGAACCACAGCGTTGCGGTGGAGCTGCCGGCGACATTGGCCAGGATGTAGTTGTTGAGAAAGGAGAAGAACAGGCCCCCGATGATCGCCACCTGCTGGATCGTCGCCAGCCGGCCGCGCAGGTGGGATGGGGCGATCTCGCTGATGTAGGCCGGCGACATGACGCTGGCCGCGCCAACCGCCAGGCCGCCCAGGACACGATAGATCACGAACTCGAGCGATCCGCCGGCGATACCGGAACCCCAGGCACTGATGATGAAGAAGACGGCGGCCACCAGCAGCAGCGTACGGCGGCCGAACTTGTCCGCCAGGCGGCCGGCGAAGAAGGCGCCGACGGCGCAGCCGAGCAGCATCGAGGCGACATTGAATCCGGTGCCGACGCTCTGCGACTGGAAGGCCTGCTGCAGGCCATCGACGGTACCGTTGATGACGCCACTGTCGAAGCCGAACAGGAAGCCGCCGATGGCGGCGACGCAACAGGTGAGCAGAACCACGACAGGGCGTTGTGAAGCAACTTGAGTTGGCATTGTGAAGCTCCGTTGGTGTATCGAGGACGGTGTCGGCGACTCGCGATCAGAGCCAGCCGGCGTCGACCCAGTAGTTGTGTGCGGTGCAGGCGGCCGCGTCATCCGAGGAGAGGAACAGCACCATGGCGGCCACGTGATGGGGATGGATACGCACCTTGAGCTTCTGCTCGGCGACGATCTGGGCTTCGTCCTCGGGGCCGTACCAGCGGGATTGACGCGGCGTCTTGACATTGCCGGGGATCACGCAGTTGACCCGGATGCCGTCGCTGCCCAGCTCGCTCGCCAAGGCCCGGGTCAGCCCCTCGATGCCGGCCTTGGCGGTTTCGTAGAGCACCATGCCGGGCTGGCCCAGGTGCCAGCTGATCGAGCCCAGGTTGATGATCACGCCCTCTCCCCTGCGGCGCATGGCAGGAGCGACCTCGCGGGCGGCCAGCGCCAGGTGGCGCAGGTTGACCGCCATGCGGTCGTCCCAGTATTCGGGCGTGACGTCCTCGAGCCGGTGACGGTCGTCATTGGCGGCATTGTTGACCAGCACGTCGACCTCGCCGATGCCGGCAAGCGTCGCGATCAACGCCTCGGCATCGGTGAGGTCGCAGCGATGAAAATGGACTCGTTCGCCCAGCTCGTCCGCCAGCGCCTCGGCGTCATCGAGGATATCGATGAAATGAACCTGGGCGCGCTGCGCAGCGAAGGCGCGTACCAGGCCCGCCCCGATGCCGGAACCGCCGCCGGTGACGACGACGCGCTTGCTTTCGAGACTGGGATAGATGGCTGACTGCATGAGGTCTCTCGATGGTTAGTAAATACTGTTAACTAAGTGTTGCCGCAGCATGCGCGCTTGGCGAACCGGCCGCCATTGGTCATTGGTGTTAAGACTTAGGTCGCGACGAGAGGAGCGCCTTCGGTGGGAATCGGCCGGCTTTGGTATAGTCGCGGCATCCACCGCCACCCGACGTTGCCATCATCCAATGCATAATGCGTTCACGCCGCAGACCTCCGGCGATCTCAACTACCTCAAGAGCCTCAACCGCAGCACGATCCTGAGCACCGTGCGCCGGAGCCCCGGGTTGTCGCGGGCCGACATCGCGCTGCGAACCGGCCTGACCAAGGCCACGGTGGGCAGCGTGGTGCAGGCGCTGGTCGAGCGGGGATGGCTGCGCGAAGGGGAGCTCCACGCGCGCGGCGGGGGGCGGCCGGGGCGGGCGCTCTACCTGGATGGCGAGCGCCACTACATGCTGGGTGCCGAGGTCGGGGTCAAGGGGCTGCGGCTGGTTGCTTGCAATCTTCTTGGCGTCGTCCTGGCAAGCATTCACCAGGAGGAGCCTCCCACCGATCCTGCCACGACCGCGAAGCGGCTGGCGGCGCTGCTGGTACAGCTGCGTCAGGCGCCCGACATCGCGGAACGCCGCTGCCTTGGACTAGGGGTCGCGGTGCCGGGCCCCGTCTCGCCCAGGGCGCCGATCCTGAGCCTGGCGCCCAACCTGGGTTGGGTGGACATCGACTTCCTGGCGCTGCTGCGCGAGCAACCGGATCTGCCGGACGGCGTGTGGCTGCTGGACAACGAGGCGAACGCCGCCGCCTTCGGCGAGTTCTATTTCTTCGAGGGCGTGCCCCCTGAGTCGATCGCCTACATCAGCGCCGGCAGCGGCATCGGCTGTGGCGTGGTCAGCGGCGAGCACTTTCCGCTGGTGCCGCGGGGCCACCAGGGGCTGGTGGGGGAGATCGGGCATACCGTGATACAGCCGGGGGGCGCGCTCTGCCACTGCGGCAATCACGGCTGCGCGGAGACGCTGGTCAGTGGGTGGGCGCTGCGCGAGGCGCTGCACGTCGACATCGATGCCAGTCTCAGCAACGCGGTTCTGGCCCGGGCCGAGGATGGCGAGGTCCAGGCCGTGATGAAGCGAGCCGGCGAAGCGCTCGGCCTGCTGATGCTCAACCTGCATCACACGCTCAACCCGTCGATGCTGATTCTGGGGGGATCGTTGATGAAGCTGGGCGAGAGCCTGACCGGGCCGGCCCTGGCCTACTTCGCCACCCACCAGAACGACCTGCTCCGGCAGTCGCAGACGATACCCGTCAAGGTGATCGGGGACAGCACCTACGTGGCCGCCAGAGGCGCCGCCGCCCAGGTCATGGCCCGGGCGGCGATCGAGATCTGAGCCGGGTCAGAGCAGCCCGATCAGGTAGGCGAACGCCAGCATCACCAGGCTGAAGAGCCACAGCAGGAAGAAGGAGTAGCGGATATGGCGGCCCATCTCCGCGCCGGCCAGGCCGAGGGCCAGCCACATGGCGGGAGAGAACGGGCTGATCATCTTGCCGACGTTGTTGCCGATCGCCATGGCGTAGACCACGCTGTCGGCGGCGACGCCCTGGGTCGAAGCGACCTGCTCGACCACTGGCAGCAGGGCGAAGTAATAGGCATCGGTGCTGGTCAGCATGTCCAGCGGCACGCCGAAGACGCCGATTACCAGATGCAGGTAGGGCACCATGGATTGGGGCAGCACCTGGGCCAGGTCGGTGGCGATCGACTCGAGCATGCCGGTACCGGAGAGGATCCCCAGGAAAGCGCCGGCGGCGCTGATGATCGACGCCATCAGCAGGGCGCCGGGCGCGTGCGCCTTGATGCGTTCCATCTGCTGGCTGGGCTTGGGGTAGTTGGCCAGCAGCACGACACCGAGCGCCAGCATGAACATGTAGGCTGGCGGCATGACGCCGGATGCCAGCACGCCGATGGTGGCGACGGCGATGGCCAGGTTGAGCCAGAACCGGGGCGGCAGCGCCTTGCCGTTCTCGGCGTCGGCCACCACGTTGTCCGGCGAGGCTTGGTCGGCCTGAGCGGGCAGGCGCTTGATCCGGCCCTGTTCGCGCAGGCCGAGCAGCGCGGCAAAGATCATCAGGATGACGAAGCCCGCGATCTGCACCGGCAGCATGGCGCGCCACAACTCGGTGGGACTGATGCCGGTGACGGCGGCGGCGCGTCCGATCGGGCCCGCCCAGGGGACGAGGTTCATGATGCCGATGCTCGCCGAGACGATCAGCAGCAGCAGGTAAGGACTCATTCGCAGGCGCTGGTAGAGCGGCAGCAGCGCGGGTATGGAGATCAGGAACGTGGAGGCGCCGGAACCATCGAGATGAGCGATGGTGCCGATCACGCCGGTACCCATGGCGACGGCGATCACATTGCCGCGAGTGAGTGCTACCACGCGGTTGATCAGGGGATCGAACAGGCCGACGTCCTGGAGCACGCCGAAGAAGAGGATGGCGAAGATGAACATCACCGCCACGTTGGCGACATCCTGCAGTCCCGACTCGAAGAATCCGGCAATGTCCGTCGGCCCGAAGCCGGCCAGAAGGGCGCCGATCAACGGCACCATCGACAGCGCGATGATCGGTGTGACGCGCTCGGTAAGCAGTAACGCCACGATGGCAATGATGATGCCAAGGCCAATGATCGTGAGCAAGAATCACCTCCGCTAGATGGCATGCGTCACCGGAAATGGTTCGGCATGAAATGACGATGCGGCGGGATGGTAGGCAGAGCCCATTCTTCGAGGCAACTCTTACATAAACGTAAACATTACTGATTTGTAAGGGTTTTATGGTATCTATCGGGTGATGTGGCGGAGGGAATTATCGGCACTCGTCGTTGTAATTCTTGAGGAATTTATCGGGGCGCGAGGCGTACGATACGACACCAACCTTTCCAATCGGAAAGGTCGATGTCGTCTATTCGGTGTCGATTTGTAGACCAAAGTCTAAGCTCTGGTCGGTCCGTGGGTGCTGCGCGATGAAGGGCATTCAAAGGCGTCGAATCACGAGCTGGCTGGCGCCGTTGCCCCTGGGTTCGACCCGTATCTGTAGCGGGATTCGCTCGTGCATCTCCTGCACGTGGGAGATCACGCCGACGCGTCGGCCCTGGGCCTGCAGGCCATCGAGGGCATCCATCGCCAGTGCCAGCGACTCCGGGTCCAGGCTGCCGAAGCCCTCATCGATGAACAGCGATTCGATCGCCAATTGATGCGACGCCATCGAGGCCAGCCCCAGCGCCAGCGCCAACGACACCAGGAAGGTCTCGCCGCCGGAGAGCGAGTGCACCGAGCGCCGCTCGTCGGCCATGTCGCCATCGATCACCAGAATGCCCAGCTCGCTTCCGCCGCGAGCGAGGCGGTAGCGCGGCGTCAGGGCGCGCAGGTGCTGGTTGGCGTGGGTCAGCAGATGGTCGAGGTTGTAGGCCTGGGCGATGCGCCGGAAACGCTTGCCATCGGCGCTGCCGATGAGTCCGTTGAGGCGCTCCCAGCGATCGACCTCGCGCTGGGCCGACTCGCGCGCGCGGGCACCCTCGCGCTGGGCCTGGCGACGGCGGTCGTCCTCGCGCAGGCGGTGCTGAGAGGCATCCCGGGTTTCCTGGCGTTCGTCGCGCTGGCGGATCAACGCCTGCGCGGTCTCGCGTTGGGTGGTCAGGCGCAGCGATAGCGCATGGGTGTTCGTCTCGTCGAGCAACTGCGCCGTGTCCGCTGCTGGCAGCAAGCGACGGCGCTGATCTCGTAGCGCCTCCCGACGCTCCTCGCGCTTGATGCTCGCGGCGTTTCGCTCGCGCTCCTGCTGCGCCAGGGCATCGCGAAGCTGGCGGTGGTCGTCTGCGCTGACACCCAGCAAGCTATCGATGCGTTCGTCATCGAGCATCGGCCGCGCCGCGCGCCAGGCCTGCCAGGCGCCATCGAGAGCTTCAAATTCTGTCTGTGCTTCGGTCTGGCGCTGCTCAAGGTCCGCCACGCGTTGAGTCGACTGCGTGTGTGCCTGGGTCAGGTTCTGCCAACGCGTCTGGCACGTTTCCAGCGCCGCTTCCGCATGCTCTCGGCGCTGCTCCAGGGTGGTTTGCCAGTCGTTGACCGAAGCATGGTGACCCAATCGAGCCGACAGTTGCCGCGAGATATCGTCGCGGGCCTGCCGAAGCGCGGGCAGTGAGGTTTCCAGCGCTTGCCGGCGTTCGTGGCTCAACGATCGACGCTCCTCGAGCCGGCCGAGTTCCAGCGAGAGCTGCTGCCATTCGGCCTCCAGCGGCTGGAGGGCGCGTTCGGCCTCGTCGAGCGCACCGAGCTGATCGCTGGCCTCGCGCCATTGCCGGGTGAGCTGCTGCTGGCGTGACTCGAGCCAGTGATCGGCGTTCTCGCTCTGGCGCAGGGCAGATGCGGCGCTGTGGGCATCGATGACCTGCTCGGCATGCTCGAGCTGGCGCGTCACGGTCTCGAGATGGCTCTCTCGCTCCTGCAGGCCCTGGCGGCAGGCGCGATAGTCTGCGCTGCACTGGTGATAGGCCTGATGAGCGTTCTCGACTTTGCGGCGTTGATCGGCGAGCTGCGCCTGCTCCTGCCGCTCGATCGCCTCGATCAGCGTGGCGTCGGGTCGAGATGGCGGCGAATGGCGGTAAGGGTGATCGATGCCGCCGCAAACCGGGCAGGGCTGGTCGTCGCTCAACTGCTGGCGCAGTCGATCGACCGCGTCGCTGCGCGCGGCGCTGGCACCCTCTATCTGCTGGCGGACCGCGGTCTCCTCGGCCTCGGCAGCGGTGAGCTGCACCTTCGCGCGCCTGCCCTGGGCTTCCAGATCCGCCAGTCGCTGGCGTTCGCTCTGGAGTTGGTGCTGCGTGGTGCTGCGCTCCTGGCGCAGGCGCTCACCCTCGCGCCAGTCCTGCTGAAGGGTCTGGAGGGCCTGGAGGTCGCGCTGGGCTCGATCGCGCCGATCGTTCAGGGCGCTGCGGGTGTCATGAGCGAGCTGGCGTGAATCCACGCCTTCGCGCTCGCCGAGAAGGCCAACGAGCGTCGCACGCTGTCGCTGCAGCCGCTGTTCGAGCGACTGACGGGAGGCCACCAGTTGCCGGTGGCGTTCGTCGTCGGCCTTGCTCGTCTCGGCAAGCTGGCGGTGTTCCTGTTGCTGCTGCTCCAGCCGCTGTTGCTGGTGTTCGAGATCGGCCGCCAGCCGGCGGGCCCGTTCCAGTTCGGGCTGCGCGGCCTGATAGGCGTTTCTCGCCTGCTCACGGGCTTCTCGTGCCGCGCTCAATTGCGGCTCGAGCGTGCGTCGTTCGGTGTCGCACGCTTCCAGCTGGCGTCGTTCGTCTTCCAGTGTCTGCCGGCGGGCGGTCAGCGACCGTGCCAGCGCCTGACGACGTTCGGCACGCTCGCGCCAGGGTGCCAGGTCGTCGAGCTGCGCCAGTCGTTCACGCTGCGGCTGGCTCTGCTGCCAAGTCTGTTCGATCCGCTGCCATTGCGCATCGGCCTGCTGCCACGCCTGATGAAGCTGGGCATCGCGTTCGAGTTCGACGGCCTGGGTCTGGTGGCGGTTCAGCTCCGCCTGGAGCTCGGCCAGCGCCTGCTCCTCGATCTGGGCTTGGCGTTCGAGTTCAGCGCGGGTCTCGGCATCCACCGGGAGGGAATCGGCCAGCCGCGCGTCGATCGCCTCGAGCGCGGTTTTGGCATCACGCACGCGTTGATAGGCGGCCTTGGATATCTCGGAGTAGTGCTGGGTGTCGGTCAGTCGTTCGAGCAGCTCGCTGCGCTCGTTGTCGTCGGCCTTGAGGAAGGCGGCGAACTCGCTCTGGGCCAGAAGCACGGCGCGGGTGAACTGGTCGAACTTGAGTCCCAGCCGCTCGGGCAGCAGCTTCTCGAACTCCCGGGTCTGGGCGGTGAGCAGCTGGTTGGCGTCCAGGTCGGTCAACGACTGCTCGGCTTTCTGCAGGCTGCCGTCGACCTTGTCGCGGGCGCGGCGCACCGACCAGCGAGCGCGGTAGCGACGGCCGTCGCGACCGACGAAATCGACCTCGGCAAAGCCGCCGACACAGCCGCGGCGCAGCAGGGTACGGGCGTCGGCGGTGGTCAGCGTGTCGGCGTTGACGTCGGCGATCTGGGAATCCCGCCGTGGCGCCTGGCGCAGGCGCGGCGTGCTGCCGTAGAGCGCCAGGCAGAGTGCGTCGAGCAGGGTGCTCTTGCCGGCACCGGTGGGGCCGGTGATGGCGAACAGGCCCTGGTCGACCAGCGGTGAGGCGGTGAAGTCGATCTCGTGGCGACCGGCCAGCGAGGCCAGGTTTTCCAGCCGGATGGCAAGGATCTTCATGCCTCGACCTCGCTGTCCTGAACCTGTTGCAGCAGGGTGGCGAAATCGGCCAGCACGTCCTCCGGTGGCGGGTTGCCGTAACGACTCTGCCAGGTCCGCGTAAAGATCTCCTGCGGGGTCAGGCTGTCGAGATCGACGTTGGCGGCATTGTCGTCACGCCCGCCGGCGTCGGGGTAGCGGCTGTGAATGCGCAGCAGGCGCAGCGGCTTGTCCGCCATCGCCGCTTCGACGCGCGCTCGCAGGTCGGGGCGCGGTGCGTCGAGATCGACCCGGATCTCCAGCCATGGCCAGCGCTCCCGGGGCAGTTCGGCGTCGATCTCCAGCGTCTCGAGCTCCCGTTCGACCTCCTCGAGGCTGCCCGGCCCCACGCGGCGCAGCGCCACGTGGCGCGGTATCGGCAGGCTCTCGATGGCCTCGAGCTCGGCGCCGTTCAGGCTCACTTCGAGCACCTGGTGCGGATAGTGGCTCTCGCTGAAGTCCAGCGGCAGTGGCGAACCGCTGTAGCGAATGCGGGTTTCGCCGACCTGCTGGGGGCGATGCAGGTGGCCGAGCGCGACGTAGGCGATGGAACTCGGGAACAGCGTCGCCGGCACCGACTCCTCGCCACCGATGACGATGGGGCGCTCGCTCGCCTCGGAGACGGCGGCGCCCTGCAGATGGGCGTGGCTCATCGCCACCAGTGCCTGGCCCGGCCCGCGGCGGGCCTCGGCGGCTTCGACCAGTTCGCCGTGAACCCGGGCGATCCCCTCGCGATAGTCGTCGACATCGCCACCGGTGACCTCGGCCGGGCGCAGGAAGGGGAGCGCCAGACACCAGGCCCCGAGCACGCCGTCGGCGTCGTGCAGCGGGACCAGCAGGCGGTCGCTGTCGAGACGGCCGTCGTCGAGCCAGTGCACCCGCCCCAGGGCGTGGGTCTTGAGGCTCTGCATCAGCGGCGCGGGCAGCTCGATGCGCGAACCGCTGTCGTGGTTGCCGGCGATCATCACGATCTCCAGCGCCGGCAGGGCGGCGTGGGCGGCGACGATGAAGTCGTAGAGCAGCTCCTGGGCGCGCAGCGAGGGATTGACCACATCGAAGATGTCACCGGCGATCAGCAGCGCATCGGGCTGACGCTCGACGAGCGTCGCCAGCAGCCAGTCGAGAAAGGCGCGATGCTCGACATGACGTTCCTGGCCGTGGAAGGACTGGCCCAGATGCCAGTCGGCGGTGTGGAGGAGTTTCATGGCGTGGCGCCCTGTGACATCGGAGGAGACGAAGCGGTAAAAGCGTCGCCAAGTGTAACGCGACGTCGCGTCGATTGAAGGAGAATCGCGAGTGGAGGTCGACACTTTCCGCGGCTAGGCTGGTGTCCTCAACCTGGATGACGGGAGGCGCGGGATGGCGCTACACGAATGGAATCTGACGCCCGAGGCGGCGATCGCACTGCAGAAGCAGCTGGCGCCGAGAATCGTGCGCGAGGACGCGCTGGGAGAGGTCGGCCTGATCGCGGGAATGGATATCGGCTTCGAGGATGGCGGGGAGACCACCCGCGCGGCGCTGGTGCTGCTCGAGTGGCCGTCGCTCGCGCTGGTGGAGCAGGTGGTGCATCGCGAGCCGACGCGCATGCCCTACGTGCCGGGGCTGTTGTCGTTTCGCGAGATTCCGGCGGCGCTGGGGGCGTTCGAGCAGCTCTCCCAGCGCCCGGACCTGGTCATGGTCGATGGCCAGGGCATCGCCCATCCGCGTCGTCTGGGAATCGCCTCGCACCTGGGGCTGTGGCTCGACCTGCCGACCATCGGCGTGGGCAAGAGCCGGCTGTGCGG
Organism: uncultured Salinicola sp.; assembly: GCF_937921195.1. Taxonomy (NCBI): domain Bacteria; kingdom Pseudomonadati; phylum Pseudomonadota; class Gammaproteobacteria; order Oceanospirillales; family Halomonadaceae; genus Salinicola; species uncultured Salinicola sp. The sequence continues at coordinate 6,327 of NZ_CALFQK010000185.1, read as the reverse complement.
CCAGTTCGGGGAGGTACCGTCGGTCAAGGGTGGGTGGACGCCGTTGACCGACCGGCGACGAGAGGAGGATCCGAACGACGTCGCCCTCGACGAGCGCGGACGCGTCACCATCGGCGCGGTGTTGCGCTCGCGGGAGGGGGTGAAGCCGCTGTTCGTATCGCCCGGGCATCGCATGTCCCTCGATGGCGCCGTCGACTGGGTGGTGCGCTGCCTGGGCAGGACCAAGCTGCCGGAGCCGACCCGGCTGGCGGATCGGCTGGCGTCGAGGAAGGGCGAAGTGGCGGTCAGCGGGCAGCTGTCGCTGTAGCCTCCGATTGCAAGAGGCGCCCCAGGCTCAGGATGCGTCGAGGCGCTTCAGGCCCTCAAGCAGTGCCTCGTGAAACCGCTCGGGCTGCTGGATATGCGGTGAGTGGCCCAGGTCGGGGAATTCGACCAGCTCGGCGTCGGGGATGCGTTCGGCGGCGCGTTCGCCCAGCACGTCGTAGTGCCCCAGGGTTTTCTTGACCTCGTCGGAGGCGAGCCCCTTGCCGATCGCCGTGTTGTCCTTCTCCCCGATCAGCAGCAGCGTCGGCACCTGGATCTCGTCGAACTCGTGGATGACCGGCTGGGTGAAGACCATGTCCGAGGTGAGGGCCTGATCCCAGGCGACGAGATCCCCCTCCGGCCCCGCGTACATACCGGCCAGCATGTCGACCCAGCGGTCGTAGCGCGGCTCCCATTCGCCGACGTAGTAGGTCGACTGCTGATAGCGGCGGATCCCCTCGGCGTCTTTCTTCCGCTCGCTGGCGTAGGCTTCGTCGATCGGCTGATAGGGCACGCCCATGGCCTTCCAGTCCTCGAGGCCGATCGGGTTGACCAGCACCAGTTTCTCGGTCTGCTCGGGGTACATCAGCGTGTAGCGGCTCGCCAGCATGCCGCCCATGGAGTGGCCCATGATCGTGACATCGTCGAGATCGAGGCTTTCGAGCAGGGCGTGAGTGTTGGCGGCGAGCTGGTGGAAGCTGAACTGGTACGCCTTGGGCTTGCTCGACTTGCAGAAACCGATCTGATCCGGCGCGATCACTCGGTAGCCCGCTGCGTTGAGACGCTCGATGGAGTCTTCCCAGGTCGCGGCGCAGAAGTTCTTGCCGTGGAGCAGCACGATGGTGTGGCCATTGGGCTCGTCGGCAGGGACGTCCAGGTATGCCATCTGCATCTCTTGACGCTGAGAGGTGAAGCGAAAGCGCTCCACCGGGTATGGATAGTCGAAGCCTTCCAGTTCGGCGCCGTAGCGTGGCGTTGTCTTGCGATCTGGCTCGGCGGCGTCGGCTTCCTGGGCCTCGGCGCTCACCGATACGCCAGCCAGCGTGGTGCCAAGGGCGAGGCTCAAGGCCGGTAGCCAATGGCGGTAGGGAGAGGCCGGGGTCGCTGACATCGCTTGCATGCATCGCTCCTGATGGGGCTGAGTGGGAAAGTGCTGGGAGGGAAAGTGCGTTGATACGGTTTTAGACGACGGCGTCGCCGATAGTTCAAACGATATCCAGCGACACCGGCTCCCGGGGCGCCGGGAAGGCGTCGTCGAGCCGGGTGAGGTCGTCATCGTCGAGTTCGATGTTCAAGGCTTCGGCATTGGCCTCGACGTGGGCCAGGGTCGACGCCTTGGGAATGGAGACGACCGATCTCGGCCCCTCGCGGTGGCCGCTGACAGGGCGAATGGTCCAGGCCAGCAGGATCTGTGCGGCGCTGGCGTCATGCTTGTCGGCGATCTCGTTGACCACCGTGGAGGAGAGCAGCTTGGCGCGCAGTCGACCTCCCTGGGCCAGGGGGCAGTAGGCCATCACCGGGATATGGTGATCCTGCATCCAGGGGATGACGTCGACCTCGATGCCGCGGGAACCGAGATGATAGAGCACCTGGTTGGTCGCGCAATCGGCGGCGGCCGGCAGCGCATCCATGGCTCTGAGGTTGCCGGCATCGAAGTTGGAGACGCCAAATCGGCGTATCTTGCCCTGATCGCGCAGTCGCTCGAACGCCTCGAACGTCTCTTCCAGGGGAATGCTGCCGGGCCAGTGCAGCAGGTAGAGATCGAGCGTCTCGATCCCCAGCCGTTCGAGGCTGCCTTCGCAGGCGGCGATGGCGCTGTCCCGGCCGGCGTTCCAGGGGTAGACCTTGGAGACCACGAAGGCGTCGTCGCGACGATCGCGTATCGCTTCGCCGACGACCTCCTCGGCACCGCCGTCGCCGTACATCTCGGCCGTATCGATCAACGTCAGGCCCAGGTCCAGGCCGTGCCGCAACGCCGCCACCTCCTGCCGGCGCGGCACCCGATTCTCTCCCATGTACCAGGTGCCCTGGCCGATGGCCGGCAGGGATAGAGGCGACTCTTCCTGGCTTCCTGGCATCACAATCTGCGGCAGCGAACGTGGCATCGAAAACTCCGGTTCGTGAAAACGTTACTGTTATGCTGGTCGCCACTCGCGAGTTTCGCAAACCACGGCGTTGGCAGATCGTGTTCGTCGGCCACCGTGTAACGTTGCCCGACTGTGTGCCCCGTCCGTTGGTTTCCCGTGAACCGCCTCGCGGTGCGGGTGAACGTCTCGCGGTCATCGTCCACCGGTTTCAGGAGAACCCCCATCGAACCCTCTTCGCTCAGTCGGACCCGGGCCTGGGTCGAATCCTTCGTCGTCGCCCACGACATCTGTCCCTTTGCCGGGCGCGAAGTGCGTCGGGACGCCATTCGCTACGCCGTGGCCGAAGCCAGCGACCTGGAAGGGCTGCTCCACGAGCTGGTGGCCGAGTGCCGGCGTCTCGATGCGGACGCTGGCCTTGCCACCACGCTGCTGATCGCGCCGGTGGGCATGGACGACTTCGACGACTACCTGGACTGGCTCGAGCTGGCCGAGCGGCTGATGGAGGAGCTGGGATATGCCGGCATCTATCAGCTGGCCAGTTTCCACCCGGACTATGTGTTCGAGGGCGTGGCGGCGGACGACCCCGCCAACGCCACCAACCGTTCGCCCTGCCCGATGCTGCACATCCTGCGGGAAGCCGAGCTCGAGCGGGCGATCGCGCACCATGCCGACCCCGAAGGCATTCCCGAGCGCAACATGGCGCTGTTGCGAGCCCCGGGATCGCGGGCCCTGGCCAGATCCCGACAGTTGCTGGATCGAACGTCCGACGGGCCCGGTGAATAGGCTATGCTGATAGCTGGCGCCGATGTCGTCCGACATCGCGTGCAACGGTTTGCCATCGTTTCGTCTTTGAATCGTTCCTTCCGGAGAGACCATCATGCAGAGCGTGACGCGAGGCGGCGTGGCCGTCGAGGTCGGCGGTGATTTCCCCGCCGTTGGCGACAGAGCCCCCGCCTTTACCCTGACCAATGCCGAGCTGGAGGAGGTGTCGCTGGCGGACTTCTCCGGCCGATGCAAGGTGCTCAACATCATCCCCAGCGTCGACACCAGGACCTGTGCGATGTCCACGCGCAAGTTCAACGAGTACGCCAGCGGGCTCGACAATACCGTCGTGCTGGTGGTGTCGGCGGACCTGCCCTTCGCGCAGAGCCGGTTCTGCGGTGCCGAAGGGTTGGATCGCGTCGTCACGCTCTCCAGTTTCCGCCACCCCGAGTTCCGCGAGAGCTACGGTGTCGCGCTGCAGAGCGGCGCCATGGCCGGACTGTGCGCCCGCGCGGTGATCGTGCTGGACGAGCAGGACACGGTGGTACACGCCGAGCTGGTCAGCGAGATCAAGAATGAGCCCGACTACGATGCAGCGCTGGCGGCCCTCGAGGCGTGAGGATGGAGATGGCAGGGGGACAGAGATGGCGGGAGGGATGACCTCCGAGCCATGTGGTCTACACTGATTCTCGCCCATCCACCGCGATGGTCGATTGCATCGAAACGTCACATCAAACCAGAAGGAGCTGACGATGACGATCAAGAAATCCGGATCCGCCGAATGGAAGGGTAGCCTCAAGAAGGGCAAGGGCGTCGTTTCCACCGAGAGTGGCGCCCTCGAGCAGAACCCCTACGGTTTCAATACCCGTTTCGAGGGTCAGCCGGGCACCAATCCCGAAGAGCTGATTGCCTCCGCTCATGCCAGCTGCTTTTCGATGGCGCTGTCGATGATGCTGGGCGAGGAGGGCATCGAGCCCGACAGCATCAAGACCGACGCCACCGTCATCATGGAGCAGGACGACAGCGGCTTCACCATCACCGAAGTGCAACTCAAGACCGTGGCCAAGATTCCGGGAGCCGACCAGGCGACCTTCGACAGCGCCGCCCAGAAGGCCAAGGAAGGGTGCCCGATCTCCAAGTTGCTGAACGCCAGGATCTCGCTGGACGCCAAGCTGGAAAGCTGAACCTCCGGCGACGGGAAGAACCGGCCCTCGAGGCCGGTTTTTTTGCGTCGGGCTGGGCCGCGTCCTGGCCCCGCGGCTGCGTGAACCGCACTGACGGAACTTGCAAAGTCTGGTAATGTCGTGGCCCCCTTCATGCGCCGGGCGGCATCCTCCGTCGTACATCCGTGACGCACGTTGGCTACTGGACACCTGCACGTTTCAACGCCTCAGAAAAAGAACACGGCTATGGCTAACGCACCTCAATACGATGCGGCTCCGTCGCGTCCGCTGTCACGCGGTGACATCAAGATCCTGTCGCTCTCCGCCCTGGGTGGCGCGCTGGAATTCTACGACTTCATCATCTTCGTCTACTTCGCCACCGTGATCGGGCATCTGTTCTTCCCGCCCGACATGCCGGAGTGGCTGCGGATGGTCCAGACCTACGGTATCTTCGCCGCCGGCTATCTGGCGCGTCCGCTGGGCGGCATCATCATGGCGCACTTCGGCGACCTGCTGGGCCGCAAGCGCATGTTCACGCTGTCGATCTTCCTGATGTCCGTACCGACGCTGCTGATCGGCTGCCTGCCGACCTACGATACCATCGGTTATCTGGCGCCACTGCTGCTGGTGCTGATGCGGATCCTGCAGGGCGCGGCGGTCGGCGGCGAGGTTCCCGGTGCCTGGGTGTTCGTGACCGAACACGTCTCGCGCAAGGACGTGGGGCTGGCCTGCGGCACGCTGGCTTCCGGGCTGGTGGCCGGCATCCTGATCGGATCGGTGATCTCGGCGTTCCTGAAGTCGTACTGCACGCCGGAGGAGATGAGCGCCTACGGCTGGCGGGTGCCGTTCCTGATCGGCGGCGTCTTCGGCTTCCTGGCGGTCTATCTGCGCCGTTACCTGGAAGAGACGCCGGTGTTCGCCGAGATGCGTGCCAAGAAAGCGCTCTCCGACGGGCTGCCGGTCAAGCGCGTGCTCAGTCGCCACATGGACAGCGTGGTGCTGTCGATGGCGGTGACCTGGATTCTCACCGGCGCGGTGGTGGTGGTGGTGCTGATGACGCCGAGCCTGTTGCAGACGCTCTACGGCATCGACGCCTCGCTGGCCAACGTCTGGGCCATCGTCTGCGTGATCATCGGCTGCGTGGTCTCGGGCTGGTGCTGCGATCGCCTCGGCAGCGGGATCACGATCATCGCCTGGAGCCTGCTGCTGGGCGTCGGCTACTGGGTGATGATGCACACGGTGCCGACCAGTCCCGATCAACTGACGCCGCTCTACTGCCTGGCCGGTTTCGGCGTCGGCATCGTCGGCGTGGTACCCACCATTGCGGTCAAGTCGTTTCCGGCAGCGGTGCGGTTCTCGGGACTCTCGTTCTCCTACAACGTCGCCTACGCGATCTTCGGTGGTTTCACCCCGGTGGTGGTGTCGACGTTGATGGCCAGTCATCCCGCCGCGCCGGCCTACTACATCGCCGCGCTGGCGGCGCTCGGCGTGGTGATCGGCCTGTTCCTGCTACGCGCGCCAAGCGGGCAGCGACTGGCGTTGATGCAGAACTGACCTCTCCGTGCCAGGTTCCTGGCCGCATCGGCCCGGGGCCTGGCGACTCGATCCCCGAGTGATCGCGACGACGCCCACGGCCGTCGTTCGCCTGGAACACCGATATGTCCCATGATTCCATTTCGACGCGTCCGCTCTCCCGCAGCGACGTCAAGGTGCTCTCGCTGTCGGCACTGGGCGGTGCGCTGGAGTTCTACGACTTCATCATCTTCGTTTACTTCGCGACGACCATCGGGCAACTGTTCTTCCCGCCGGACATGCCGGAGTGGCTGCGCCAGACCCAGACCTTCGGCATCTTTGCCGCCGGCTACCTGGTGCGTCCGCTGGGCGGCATCGTGATGGCGCACTTCGGCGACCTGCTGGGACGCAAGCGGATGTTCACGTTGTCGATCTTCATGATGGCACTGCCGACGCTGGCGATCGGCTGCCTGCCGACCTACCAAGCCATCGGCTATCTG
>NZ_CALFQK010000184.1:0-18700 GCF_937921195.1 uncultured Salinicola sp. | reverse complement strand
AGGACAACGTCATCCGGCTCGCCACGGGTCTTGGAGGACACAGGGAGGACGCGGCATGAGCACCGCAAGCACCAACGGCGCCGCGGCACGCGGTTTCAAGATAGACCTGACCGTTCTGGGACCGATCCTCGCGCTTCTCGCGCTGGTCCTGATCGGCATCCTTCTGAACCCGAACTTCCTCAGCTACGCGAACATTACCAACGTGCTGGCGCGGTCGGCCTTCATCGGGATCATCGCGGTGGGCATGACCTTCGTCATCACCGCCGGGGGGCTCGACCTCTCGGTCGGCTCGATGGCGGCTTTCATCGCAGGGCTCATGATCCTTTGCATGAACCTTCTGATCCCCGGAATGGGCGAAAACCTCGGTGTGATCCTGATCGGCGTCTTGGTTGCTCTGGCCGCGGGCCTTGTCGCGGGGGCGATCAACGGCCTTCTCGTGACCCGGGCCGGGATCGAGGCTTTCATCGTCACGCTCGGTACCATGGGCATCTACCGCAGCCTCGTGACCTGGCTCGCCGATGGCGGAACGCTCTCGCTCGACTATGCGATGCGCGAACTCTACCGTCCGGTCTACTACGGCGGGATCCTCGGAATCTCGTGGCCGGTCATCGTCTTTGCCGTCGTCGCGGGCGCCGCCTTCGGCGCGGGCCTGGTCGGCAAGCTGGTCGGCTTCTACCCCATCGAGTCCGCCATCACCGCTGGCCTGTGCATGGCCAACATGGGCGGAACCGGCGACGTCGCGGTGCTCTCCGCCGCCAAGCGTATGCAGCTGATGCCGTTCGCGCAGATCTCCTCGCGCCTCGGCGGTGCACTGATCCTGCTGATCTCCAGCATCGTGGTACCGCTGTTCTTCACCTGACGACATGACCGCGGCAAGGAAAACGGCGCCTCCGTTATTGAACGGGGGCGCCGTTTCGATGAGTACCGGACGCTTCTCGACGGAGGCTCAGCCTTCTTCCTCGTCGTCGGCGAGTTCACGGCCGAAGCCGCGCCACTGGGCCAGGGTCATCACCTCGGTACTCTCGGTCTGCAGGTCGTGCACGATCAGCAGCTCGCTTCGTTCCAGTTGTCCTTTGAGATCACGCACCCAGTCGTGCATGTCCGTCGCCACATCGGTGGTGTCGTAGCCCTGCCGCGTGACGAACGTTTCCAGCAGTGCATCCAGCGTCTCCGCCGGCAGCATGCGATGCGGGATTTCGATAAAGCGTCCGCTCATGCCCCTGCCTCCCACTTTTCCAGCCGTTCGATGAATGTCGCCTCGTCGATCACTTCGACATCCAGTTCCTCGGCCTTGGTCAGCTTGCTGCCGGCGCCGGGGCCGGCGACGACGGTAGCGGTCTTCTTGGAGACGCTGCCGGCGACCTTGGCGCCGAGCGCCTGCAGGCGCTCCTTACCCTCGTCCCGTGTCATGCTCTCGAGGCTACCGGTGAGCACCCAGGTCTGGCCGGCCAGGGGCTGCGGTCGCTCGGCCATCTCGACCTCTTCCCAGGTAACGCCGACCGCCAGCAGATCGTCCAGCGTCTCCTGGTTATGGGGCTGCTGGAAGAAAGTGTGGATGTGGTGGGCGACCACCGGTCCGACGTCGTCGACCGCCTTCAAGGCCTCCAGCGAAGCGTCACGCAGCGCCTGCAGCGAGCCGAAATGGCGCGCCAGACTTGCCGCGGTCGCCTCGCCCACTTCACGGATTCCGATGGCGTAGACGAAACGGGCCAGGGTCGTCCGCTTGGAAGCCTCGAGCGAGGCGACCAGGTTGTTGGCGGATTTCTCCGCCAGCCGCGGCAGCTCCGCCAGCCGCTCGGCCCGGAGCCGGAACAGATCGGCCGGTGTCTTGACCCATTCGCGCTCGACCAGCAGGTCGATCAGCTTCTCGCCCAGGCCATCGATATCCAGCGCGCGGCGGCTGGCAAAGTGTTTCAACGCCTCCTTGCGCTGTGCGGGGCAGAACAGCCCGCCGGAACAGCGGGCGGCGACTTCGCCCTCGAACCGTTCGATCTGCGAGCCGCAGACCGGACATTCGGCGGGCATCTCGATGGCCCGGGTGTCGTTCGGGCGCTGCGATTCGACCACGCCCACGATCTGCGGGATCACGTCGCCGGCACGGCGCACGATCACCGTATCGCCGATGCGCACGCCGAGACGTTCGACCTCGTCCATGTTGTGCAGGGTGGCGTTGGAGACGGTGACGCCGGCGACCTGTACCGGCTGCAGCTTGGCAACCGGCGTCAGAGTACCGACCCGGCCGACCTGAAAGGCGACGTCGTTGAGCGTCGTGGTCTGCTCCTGCGCCGGATACTTGAAGGCAATGGCCCAGCGTGGCGCACGCGAGACGAACCCCAACTCGCGCTGAGCGCGAAGGCTGTCGATCTTGAGCACCGCTCCGTCGATATCGTAGTCGAGCCCCTCTCGCCGCCTGCCCAGCGATTCGCAGAATTCGACCACCCCGCTGGCGCCTTTGACCACGTCGAGCAGCGGGCTGGTCCGGAATCCCAGTTCACGCAGGCACTTCAGGTAATCGGAATGGGATCGGGCGTCGTCGTCGCCCTCCAGCCGAGCCACCTGGTAGGCGCAGAATTCCAGCGGACGCTGGGCCGCGATCGATGAGTCCAGTTGGCGCAGGCTGCCGGCGGCTGCGTTACGCGGGTTGGCGAAGACCTTGTCGCCCCTTTCGCGCGCCCGCTCGTTCATCGCCTCGAAGCCGGAGTGACGCATGTAGACTTCGCCACGCACTTCGATCAGCGACGGTACCGATGTGCCGCGCAGCTTGAGCGGTATAGAGTGAATCGTGCGTAGATTGAGCGTGACATCCTCGCCGGTACGTCCGTCGCCGCGAGTCGCCCCCTGAACCAGTCGCCCGTTCTCGTAGACCAGCGAAACGGCCAGGCCGTCGAGCTTGGGCTCGCAGCAGAACGCGAGCGTTTCGGCGTCGTCCTCAAGCTTGTCGGCCGCGCGCTTGACGAAGGCTCTTAGCTCCTCCTCGTTGAAGGCGTTATCGAGCGACAGCATCGGCACCGCATGGGTGATTTCCCGAAAGCGATCGGCCGGCGCTGCACCGACGCGCTGGGTCGGGGAATCCGGCGTCACCAGCTCGGGATGATCGGCCTCCAGCGACTGCAGCTCTCGCAGCAGCTTGTCGTACTCGGCGTCGGTGATCTGCGGCTGGTCTTCGACGTAGTAATGATAGTTGGCATCATCCAACTGCTGGCGCAGGGCACTGGCCCGTTCGCGGACCGCTGGGGGAATCTGGCTCATGGCGCTCGGTTCGATCGCTGCTCAAAAAGTGACACGCATTGTAGCGGAAGCGCGCCGTGGCTGCCGCAGCGCCAAGGGTATCCAAAGGCCAGAAACGGCGACGGGGCCCCGAAGGGCCCCGTCGTCACGTCCAGCTAGGCTCAGGCCGTTGCCAACTCAATTGGCCTGATAGCGATGCAGCCGATGGCGACGCTCGAACTCCTGCACGCGCTGGCGCGCGAATTCGATGGTCTGGGCGGTCATCACACTGTGATTCTCATCCTTCAGCTCACCGCCCAGGTTGCGCACCAGCACCATGGCGGTTTCCAGCATCGCCTCGAAGGCCGCCGCGGTATCATTGGCCCCCGGCAATGGCATCAGGAAGGTGACGCCCGGCGTCACGATCTCGTGCATCTTGTCGAGATCGAACACCCCCGGCTTCAGCACGTTGACCATCGAGAACTGCAGCTCACTGTCGTCGGACTCGGTCTCGTAGCGATGGAAAATCCCCATCTCGCTGAAGCGCAAGCCACAGGCCAGCATCAGGTTGAGCAGCGTGGTACCGTCGAAGCCGGCTTCCGTTCTCGCCAGCACGCTGATGACGATGATCTCTTCGGAATGCGCCAGGGTCTCCCGGGCCCGAGCCGCACTCACATGGTGGCGCTTGGCACGTTCGACGGCGGGATGCTGAGTCACCACATCGCTGCGTGGCGCATCTTCGGTCTCTTCCATCGGTGCCGAGGAGCGGGAGGCCAATTCGGATTCGGCACGCGACGCCGTCCGAGAGCGATCCTGCTGCTGGGTCACCTCCTGCTGATCAGCCATCCGAGCACCGGCATCGGCAACATGACCCTCGTCAGGCGGTACCAGCGTCGTGATCTGCAGACGACCGGGCGCCTCGGCATCGGCGACTTCCCGAGTGCCAAGATGGGGCTCTTCATGCCGCTCCGACGCTCTTGCGCGACTCTCTTCGGCCTCGCGCTTGGCGTCCTCGCGTCTGTGGCTCAGGCGCTGGGCCGACTCGCTGACACGCTTGGCACCGGCACGAACGGCACTCTTCACATTGTTCGTCACGTTGTGCTGCATGTCGGCGAACGAGGAACGAGGGCCGCGGTCGAGTATGCTGCTCTGCAGCTTCTCTTCCGGAATCCGCTCCTGGCGCTTGGGCTCGGCGGGCCTGATCGGCTCCGACCCATTGCCGCTGCGTTCGAACGTCGCAGGACGCAGGACACGTGCCCCTCCATTGGGCAATTCCCAGTTGACCTCGGCCTCGCGGGCCGCCTGTTCCGGATCCACTTCGGATCCATCGTCGACTCCATTGTCTCCAATCGCCCGATCTAGGCGTGGAACTCGACGTTGGCGCTGCAGGCGACGGAAGCCATCGATCACGATGGTCGCCACCAAAACCAGCCCCAGGATGATCAGCCACTCTCTTAGTTCCATGGGTCGTCTTGCCTGTTCGCGGTGCCACTATGCTGGAAGAGGACAACATGCATTCGGCATGTCGGCACTAGCATAGCGTGATTTGTCAAAAATGGGCTACTTTTTTTCTTTGTCAAGCAAAGTTTTGCCCATCAGCAATCACCCTTCAATTCCATCCGATGTCGAACATCCTATTACGTCGTTAGCCGGTTTGGCTATTTTTGCCAACGTCAGGACGCCTCCGCCATCGACGCTGCCTCATCCACACCCACGGATACCAGACGCGAAACGCCGGGCTCCTGCATCGTGACACCCATCAATCTCTCGGCAGCCTCCATCGCGATTTTGTTATGGGTGATGAAGATGAACTGTACGCTCTCGGACATTTCCTTGACCAGTTTGGCGTAGCGCCCCACGTTCGCATCGTCGAGGGGCGCGTCCACCTCGTCGAGCATGCAAAAAGGCGCTGGATTGAGCTGGAAGATGGCGAATACCAACGACAGCGCCGTCAGCGCTTTTTCTCCCCCGGACAGCAGATGAATGGTGCTGTTTTTCTTGCCCGGTGGGCGCGCCATGATCGCCACGCCCGTCTCCAGCAAATCCTCCCCCGTGAGGGTCAACCATGCGGCCCCGCCACCGAAGACTCTGGGAAAAAGTGCCATCAGGCCACGATTCACTTCCTCGAAAGTCTGCTTGAAACGGGCCCTCGTCTCCTGGTCGATGCGTTTGATCGCACGCTCCAGCGTCTCGATCGCCTCGCTCAACTCGGCGTGCTGGGCCTCGAGATAGTCGCGCCGCTCGGCCTGCTGCTCGTACTCCTCGATCGCCGCCAGGTTGATGGCGCCGAGGCGCCGGATGCGCTCGCCGGTCTCTTCCAGGCGGGTCTGCCAGGCCGATTCCGTGGCATTGGGATCGAGGTTTTCCTGCAGCTCCCGCTCATCCTGCTGCTGCTCCGCCAGCGTCTCGCGCTGGGCATCCGCCTTGAGCGTCAGGGCCTGGACCTGCATCCGCGCTTCCTGCAGCCGCTGGCGGAGCCCTTCGAGATTGCGCTCGTGCTGCTGACGATCGATCTCGGTCTGGCGTAGCGTCTCGCCAATCTGGTTGGCCCGCTCCCGGCAGCGGTCGAGGGTGGACTCCTGCTGGGATCGCGTTTCGAGCAACCGCTCCAGGCGTTCACGCTGATCCTCGCCGGGTTCATGGAGCGTCTCCCGCTGCTCGCGCAGCAACTCGCAGCGTTCGTCGAGGCGGGCAAGCTGACCGCGGCTGCGCTCGATCTGCTGCTGAAGCTCGCCGCGCTGCGCCTCGAGGCGCTGGCGTTCGAGCACCAGCTGCTGCTGGGTCTGACGCGTCTGCTGCTGTTGCTGACGAAGCTCCCCCAGACGCGCCTGGCTCTGCTCGCGGGCCGTCTGCAGCGTTTCGCGCTCGGCGCCGTTGGCTTCGACCCGGTCGAGCGCCTGCTGCCAACGCTCCCGCGCGGCTTCGAGCTCCAGCCGCTGTGTCGCGTGGCGGCCCTGGCTCTGTGCCTGCTCGGCTTCGAACTCCCGCAGCCGTGAAGCGACATGCTCGAGCCGGCTTTCGAGCGCTGCCAGCCGGGTCGACCGGGATTGACGCTGACCGGCGAGTTCCCGCTCTTCGTGGCGCAGCGCCTCCAGCGCCGCCTCGCAGCTATCGATCTCGGACTGCCAATGGACGATCTGCGAATCCCGCTCGACCAGCGTGGCGTCGAGCGCGGCGAGCTCTTCGACCAGCGCGTCGCGGCGTTGCCGCTGCAGCAACACGCTATCCGCGTTGGCGTCGTCACGACCGAGCCGCCGCGCCCAGCCGCGCCCCAGCCACAGACCGTCCCGGGTGATCACGCTGTGACCCGCGGGAAGATCGGCCGCCATCTGCCACGCGGCCGTCGCGTCGTCGGCGCAGTGAATCGCCGCCAGCAGCGTCGACAGCGCGCCGGCACCCTTGACCCGGGCTCCCAGCGATTCGGCAGGCGCGCTCTCCGCGGCCTGGAGCGACACCACCGGCAGCTCCCCGCTCGTCAACGAGGCCATCCGCTCGCGGGCCAGTTCCGGCTCGGCCAGGCGCGCCTTCAGCCAGGGCCCGAGCACCCAGGCGACGGTACGCTCCCAACCGGACGTGACTTCCAGGCTCTCGGCAACGCGTGGCGCACTGCCCAGCGGATGATCGGCGAGGTGTTCGGCCAGGCTGGCGTCGTCATCGTTGAGTGCCGCCTCGATCAGCGCCTCGAGCGACGCCACTTCGCCCTGGCAGCGATGCTGGCGCTCGCGCTCTCCATCCCTGGCCGCCTGCGCTGCGGCCTGGCCTTCGCGGGCACGCTCGCGGGACCGCTGGCGCTCCTCGCGGCGAATCTCCAGCGTCTGCTGCCGCTCGTCCAGTACGGCGAGGGCTTCCTGCAGCGAGGCTTTCTCCTCGTCGAGATCGCCGATGTCCGGCAGCTCCGATCGCTGCTGTCGGCGGCGCTCCAGCTCGCGGGTCAGCTCCTCGAGCTGACGTTCGAGTCGCTGAATCGTCTCCTGTTCGCGCTCGGCCCGGTGACGGGCGTCGCGATCCTGCTCGCTGAACGCCTCCCACCGCTGCTGACACTCCTGTGCCGAAGCCTCGGCCTCCTCGAGCTGCGCCTCCAGCGTCAGCAACGCCTCATCGGCCATCTCGATCTCAGGGAGCAGCGTTTCGAGTCGGGTATCCCACTCGCCGCGACGCTCCTCGTCCTGTTCGATCAGTTGCGCCATGGCGTCCCGCTCCCGCTGCGCACTCTCCAGGTCACCGGAGAGCTGCTGCTGCCGCTGCCGGGCGTGCTCGAGAGACTGCTCCAGCCGGGCGATGTCGGCGCCGGTCTGGTAGAACGCGGCCTGGTGCGACTCCAGCTCGGCGGCCACGGCGTCGTGGGTCTCCCGGCCCTCCGCCAGCCGCGTCTCGCACTGGCGCTGCCCGAGAATCTCGCGCTCGACCTGGATCTCGCAGTCGCGAACGCGGGCTTCCTCCTCGCGCTGCTGGCTACGCAGGGCGCGTTCGCGCAGCACCGCCAGCTCGCCGCGCAGGCGATGCTCTTCGGCTTTCAGCGTGCGATAGCGCCTGGCAGCTTCGGCCTGACGCTTGAGCCGCTCGAGCTGCTTGTCGAGCTCCTCGCGAATGTCGTCGAGCCGTTCGAGATTTTCCTGGGTGCGTCGCAGGCGGTTTTCGGTCTCCCGCCGGCGCTCCTTGTACTTCGAGATGCCCGCCGCCTCTTCCAGCGTGTTGCGCAGCTCTTCCGGGCGGGCTTCGACGAGCCGGGAGATCATGCCCTGGCCGATGATCGCGTAGGAGCGCGGCCCGAGGCCGGTGCCGAGGAAGATGTCGGCGATATCGCGGCGGCGGCATTTCTGGCCATTGAGGAAGTAGCTGGACTGCGCCTCGCGGGTCACCAGGCGCTTGACCGCGATCTCGTTGTATCCGGCGTAGGCGCCGCCGAGTTCGCCATCGCGATTGTCGAAGATCAGTTCGATGGAGGCCTGACCGATGGGGGAACGGCCGGTGGAGCCATTGAAGATGACATCGGTCATCGATTCGCCGCGCAGGGTCTTGGCGGAGGATTCGCCCATCACCCAGCGCACGGCATCGATGACGTTGGATTTGCCGCAGCCGTTGGGTCCGACGATGGCGGTCATGTTGCTGTCGAACGGCACGGTGACCGGATCGACGAACGACTTGAAGCCAGCCAGCTTGATGGACTTGAGGCGCATGCAGGGAAGAGAGCTCCGAAAACCGAGTGGGCGGCGGCAGGTCGCCGATGATGGCAACCCGCCACGGGTTTCGGCAGAGCCTAAGGCACCGCGTGATCGATATCCAGCGCCAACGTGCCCGAATCGGCTACCTCGGCGTCGAGGCCGACCCCGTTGTCTCTCGTGTCGCGGCCAGCCGCTGCTGGGCGACGGCGATCACCTTGCGCAGTGCCTGGCCGGAGCGGGCATCCTGATAACCGGCCATGGCGCCGCGCAGCGCGATCACGCCGATGTAGAGGAACAGCTGGATCAGCATCGAGGTCAGCCGCGCGTCCCAGGTCCCCCAGGTCGGCACGCCCCACAGCGAGCCGCTGAACAGGCCGAGAAAGGTCATCGCCGCGCCGAACGGTGCCATCACGCTCGCGGCCATGTCGGCGACCTTGATCTTCCAGACCAGAAACACCGCGGAGGACAGGGCCATGGCAATGAACACGCTCTGGGCCAGAATCGCCGAGGGGACGTGTACATAGAGGATGCGATAGCTATCCCCCATCTGGTAATCGGGCGGCGACACCGCCAGCGCCGGACCCGCGACACCTCCCTCGATCACCGCCTTGACCGCACCGGCACCGAAGATCAATACCGGGACATAGAGCGGCAGTCCGAGAGCTCGCCACACTCGGCCGACGACATCATGACACGGCGAGTCCACCGATTTTTATCGGCTTGCCGATACCGCTTGCCTTGCTATGATGGCGACACCACCTCGGGAGAAGACGATGACAAACGCCGCACCGAGCTACCTCCAGCGCCAGCCGAACCTGCCGCTGATCGACGGCAACTGGGAACCCATCGACGCGACCGATCTGGTCGAGATACCGCTGCTCGGCCAGGTCGCCGCCGGGCTGCCGATGGAAGCCTGCCTCGACAACGCCACCGTCCACGTTCCAGCCAAGCTGGTGCGTCGCAACACCTATGCGCTGCGCGTCCGCGGCGACTCGATGATCGACAGCAACATCTTCGATGGCGACGTCATCATCATCGAGCGCTACGAGTCGGCGGAGAACGGCGAGACCGCCGTGGTGTTGATCAACAACCACGAAGTGACGCTGAAGAAGCTGTTCATCGAGAAGTCGGGCGTTCGCCTTCAGCCCGCCAACGACAGCATGCCGCCGATCTATCTGAAGAACGAGGACGTGCAGGTGCTGGGACTGGTCATGGGCGTGATGCGCAATCCCCCCCAGGCGGCGTGATGCGCTACCCCGTTCCCGATCTCCCCGCCGGAGAGAGACACGTCGAAACCCTCGAGATCGAAAGGAGCCGGTTCATCTGCTGGCTCTGCCACGCCCCCGACAACGCCGCCTTCGAGGCGCTGCTGCACGAGGCACGCCTTGCCTATCCGGATGCCAGTCATCACTGCTCCGCGTTCATCGCCGGCGCGCCCGGCGAACAGGTCGCGATCGGCTTCTCCGACGACGGCGAGCCGGGCGGTACTGCCGGACGACCCATGTTCCAGGCGCTGGAGGGTAGCGGCCTGGGCCAGGCCGGAGCAGTGGTGACGCGCTACTTCGGCGGCACCAAGCTGGGCACCGGCGGCCTGGTTCGCGCCTACACCCAGGCCGTTCTCAAGGCCCTCGACGCGCTGCCCAGGCGCCCTTTCACCGAACGCCGCGCGGTGGCGATCCAGGTCGATTTCAGCAACGAGGCGGAAGCCCGCCGCTGGCTGGCCGAGCACGACGTTCCCGTCGCCGCCGCCGATTACGATAGCCAGGGGGCGCGCCTGAGGCTGGCGTGGCCGGCCGATGACAGTCTCTCGCTGACGGCACTGGAGCAGCGCCTCAAGGGCGCGCTGGTGCGTCTTTGACCGAGACAGGCGGCGCTGGTCCGGCGATCCCTCGTCTAGCCTCTCTCTTCCACCCTCGTTCGATCCTCCTGGCAGGCCCCTCGCGCCACCTCGTGAGAGAGGCGGATATGCTCCTCGAGTAGCGCCCGAGCCGCCGGGACGTCGCGAGCCATGGCCAGCTCCACCAGTTGCCCGTGCTGGACGTTGAGCCGCTCCCGGATCGTGTCGTTGGCCGGCGCCATACGGCGATAGCGGTCGAACTGGTCGTGCAACTGCTCGATGAAGCGCAGCAGCCACGCCGAACCGCAGGGTTCGAGCAGGTGGCGGTGGAACTGGAGGTGCATCTGCTCCCAGTGTTCCAGCTGCCCCGGGGTCCCGTCGGCTCGCTTGAGGCGGTGGAACGCCGCCAGCAGGCCGGCTTCCCATTCGTCGCCGCCCGCCTGGAGCGCCTGCGTCAGCGCCAATCCCTCGAGTCGTCGTCGCAGATCGGCGATGTCGTCGAGTTCGGCACGCTTCAGTGCGGGGACCCGAAAGCCACGCTGATTCTCCTGCTCCAGCAGGCCATAGGCCGCCAGGCGATTCAGTGCCTCGCGCAGCGGGCTCAAACCCACCCCGTAACGCTGCCTGAGCGCGGTGATCGCCAGCTTCTGCCCCGCGGCGAAACGGCCATCGATCAAATCGCGCTTCAGCGCTGCGTACAGCTGGCTCGCCGTCATGTTGGCGGTGGCGACTTCAGCTCCCATAAAGAGTGACCTTCTGATTCGGTGGCGGAAACGCACTATCGCATCGACCCCGTGCCTTTCGCCAACCCGGGGCTTGACCTGCACGATAATACGACGCCATAGTAAAAAATCGATTTTTCATATCATAACCGATCAAAATCCATTTTCCCGTAAGACCTTCGGCATCCAACGCACCGCTTTACAATAATCAGGGTATCGCCATGTCCCTCGCGTTCGACCACAACAACCCCTTCCCTTCCCGCCGCAGCGCCACCTATGCCAGCCGCGGCATGGTGGCGGCCTCGCAACCCCAGGCCAGTCAGGCCGGGCGGGACATTCTCGCCCAGGGCGGCAACGCGATCGACGCCGCCATCGCGACGGCAGCCGTGTTGACCGTGGTCGAGCCCAGTGGCAACGGCATCGGCGGCGACGCCTTTGCGCTGGTGTGGCTGGCCGAGGGCCGCGACGGAGGCGGCAAGCTCCATGGCCTCAATGCCAGCGGGCATGCTCCCCAGCGGCTGACGCCCGAGGCGGTCGAGGCGGCAGGCCATGGCGAGATGCCCCTGCACGGCTGGACGCCGGTAACGGTCCCCGGCATCCCCGCCGCCTGGGCGGAACTGTCGAGACAGCACGGCAGACTGGATTTCGCCACCCTGCTGGCACCGGCAATCCGTATCGCCCGGGAAGGCTTTCCCGTCTCCCCGGTCATCAGCCAACTCTGGCAGCGTGCAGAGATCGAGTTTCGCGCCAAGGCGGACGATCCCGCCATCGCCCCATGGCTGGAGGCCTTCGCGCCCAACGGACACGCGCCCCGCCCGGGCGAACTCCATCGTAACGAGGCCCAGGCTAGAACCCTGGAAGCGCTGGCGGAGAGCCGCTGCGAGAGCTTCTACCGCGGCGAACTGGCGCAGAAGATCGATGCCTTCTCCCGGGCGACGGGCGGCTATCTGCGCGCCGACGACCTGGCCGACTATGCGCCGGAGTGGGTCGACCCGATCTCGGTCAACTATCGCGGCTTCGATGTCTGGGAGATCCCGCCCAACGGCCAGGGCATGGTCGCGCTGATGGCGCTGCGGATGATGGAAGGGTTCGATGCCACGGTGCGCGACGACCCGCAACTGCTGCATCGCCAGTTGGAGGCGATGAAACTCGCCTACACCGACGGTCATCATCACATCACCCAGGCCGAGCACATGCGCACCAGCGTCGCCTCGCTACTGAGCGACGAGTACGCCGACACCCGTCGCCGGCTGATCGGCGAACGGGCCATCGACCCCGAACCCGGCCAGCCGCAGGCCGGCGGCACGGTCTACCTGGCCACCGCCGACGACGACGGCAACATGGTCTCCTACATCCAGAGCAACTATCACGGCTTCGGTTCCGGCGTGGTAGTGCCGGATACCGGTATCTCGCTGCAGAATCGTGGCCACGGCTTCAGCCTGGATGCCGATCACGTCAACGTGCTGGCGCCCGGCAAGCGAACCTTCCACACCATCATTCCCGGCTTCCTGACCCGGGGCGACACCGGGCTCGGTCCGTTTGGCGTGATGGGGGGCTTCATGCAGCCCCAGGGGCACATGCAGGTGGTGATGAACCTGGTCGATTTCGGTCTCAACCCGCAGGCGGCGCTGGACGCGCCGCGCTGGCAGTGGATGGGCGGACGCCGGATCGGCATCGAGCCCGGCTATCCGATGCACCTGATCCGCGCGATGTCCGAGCGCGGTCACCGGATGACGGTTGCCGTGGATACCACCGCCTACGGTCGCGGCCAGGTCATCCTCCGCGATCCCGTCAGCGGCATCTACTGCGGAGGCACCGAACCGCGCACCGACTCCAGCATCGCGGTGCTCTGAGCCATGCCCTCATCCTTGACGACTCAGCGTCGCCTGTTCATGGCCTTTCTGCGTATCGGTCTGCTCGGCTTCGGCGGCGGCCCCTCGATGATACCGCTGGTTCGCGCCGAAGCGGTCACGCGCTATCAGTGGATGAACGATGAGGAGTTCGGCGACGTGCTGGCCATCGGCAATACGCTGCCCGGCCCCATCGCCACCAAGATGGCCGGCACCATCGGCTATCGGGTCGGCGGGGTACTGGGCTGTATCAATGCCGTCGTCGCCGTCATCGTGCCGTGCATCGTGGCGATGATGGTGCTCCTGGGGCTGTTCACCCGCTATCGCGACCAGCGCTGGATCCAGGGCATGAGCGAGGGCGTCGTGCCGGTGGTGATGGTGATGATGGCCCAGCTGACATGGGACTTCTTCCACAAGTCCCGCGTGGTGCTTGGCTGGATCGCGACCCTGATCATGGGCGTGGTCGCCGGCGGCCTGATCTACGGACTCGGCATCCACCCGGGCCTGGTGATCGGCGCGATCCTCGTCGCCGCGCTGCTGCGACCGGAGCGGCGGCGCGAGCGCAGCGGGGAGGCCAAGCCATGATCTACTGGGATCTGTTCCTGGCGTTCTTCATCCCCAACATCGTCGGCTACGGCGGGGGACCGGCGATCATTCCCCTGGTCGAGAACGAAGTCGTCGGCCGCTACGGCTGGATGAGTTCCCAGCAGTTCGCCGAGACCCTGGCACTGGGCAACACCCTGCCCAGCCCGATCGCCACCAAGATGGCCGGCTATATCGGCTACGACGTCGCCGGGATCGGCGGCAGCCTGGTGGCGACCTTCGCCACGGTCGCCCCCTCGCTGATCCTGATGCTGGTAGCGCTGGGAACACTGTATCGCTATCGAGATTCGATCAAGGTCAAGTCGATGAGCCAGTGGGTCAGGCCGGTGATCATGGTGCTGATGGGCTATCTCACCTGGTCGTTTCTCGGCGAGGGCGTCCATGATGCCGGCTGGATCCACACCGCCATCATCGCCGCGATCGCCGTCGTCATGCTGTGGCGACTCAAGCTCCACCCGGTATGGGCCGTCGTCGTCGGGCTGGTCTATGGCGGATTTCTACTCGGCTGAGCGGCGGGAACCGACCACCGCTTGGCGAGGCAATGGCAACACCCCTGAGAGAGGCAAGGATCCAGAACTACAAGAGCAACAGACACGACGTCAAAACCAACAGACCAACAAGGACAACACATGTTCTACGACGGACTTCACCAGATGGCCCGGGGCAGACTGGGCCGAGCGCTTTCATCCAGCGGCGCGATCGCCTCCCTGACCCTGGGTCTGGCCGCCGGCGGCCTGGCGGCCAGCCAGGCCGTATACGCCGACGACTACCCCGACCACGCCATCGAATTCATCGTGCCCTGGTCGCCGGGTGGTGGCAGCGACGCCTTGATGCGCATCATCTCCAACGCGGCCCAGGAGACCTTCGGACAGCCGATGCCGGTGATCAACATGCCCGGCGTCAGCGGCACCATCGGCCTCAAGGAGCTCGCCCAGAAAGACCCCGACGGTTACACCGTGGGCCAGATTCACGAGGGCCTGATGGCCGCCAACGCCACCGGCCTGACGACGCTCGACTGGGACGATTTCCAGCCGATCGCCTCGCTGGCCTCGTCGCCGCAATATCTGGTGGTCAACGCCGACAGCGACTGGAAGACCTTCGAGGAGTTCGCCGAGTACGCCAAGGCCCACCCCGGCGAGATTCGAGTCGGTGCCACCCTCGGCGGCATTCCCCATGTCCATGCGGCAATGATCGAGGACGCCATCGGGGCCCAGTTCCGCTATGTGGGTTTCGAGGGGACCGGCGCGCGCATTCGTTCGCTGGTGGGTGGCCATATCGATGCCTCGATCGGCGATATCTCCTCGAGCCTGGAGTTCGTCAAGAATGGCGACCTGCGGTTTCTCGCCGTGGGCAGCAAGGAGCGTCTCGAGCAGACGCCCGACGTACCCACCTTCAAGGAGCTCGGTTACGACGACCTCAAGCTGAGCATCAATCGCGGCATCGTCGCGCCCAAGGGGATCGACCCGGCCAAGGTGGAAACATTGGCCAAGGGGTTCGAAACCCTGTCCCGGAATCCGGAGTTCATCTCTCGGGTCAACAAGGCCGGTGCCGAGGTCGAGTTCATGGGGCCGCAGGCTTACGCCGACTACCTGGCTGACGTCGACGCAACCATCAAGCGCCTCTCGGGCAAGTTGGCACGATGAACGACGCAACCGATACGGCCTCCCGCCCCGGGCGGGAGGCCAACAGCGAGCGTGGCAAGGCGCTCGCCAACGTCATCTTCAATGCCGTGCTGGCGGCGCTCTTCGTCGGCCTGTTCGTGCAGGCCGGCGATCTGCCGTCGTCGATGTGGGAACCGCTGGGTGCCGGATCGTTCCCCCGGCTGATTCTGGGCGCGTTGATCATCTTCAACCTGGCGATCGTGTTCCAGTCGGCGATGGCCCTGCGCCAGACCGACCAGGCGACGAGCGAGGGAGCTGGCCGCTGGTTCGCACAGCGGCGCCTGGCCTTCGCCACGCTGACAGCCTTCTGCGTCTATGCGCTACTCATGCCGTGGATCGGCTTCGCGCTGGCGTCCCTGCTGTTCCTGCTGGCCGTCCAGATCATCCTGGGTGCACGCCGCGGTCGCCGGCTGCTGATCGCGTGCCTGGTTGCGGCGGTCTTCGGCCTCGGGCTCTATGCGCTGTTCAGCCACGTGTTCCTGATTTCGCTCCCCCCGGGCCGCCTGTGGTAGCGGTAAACGGTAGCCCGAAGACCCACTCCGTAAAGATCGACAGCCCCATGCCAACAACTCCAATGGGCCAAGAGAGTTCTCCATGACGATGATCGATGCGCTGCTCTCCAGCGTCGAACAACTGTTTTCGCTGGCGACGCTCGTCAGCATGATGATTGGCGTCATGGCAGGTGTCGTGGCCGCCGCCATACCTGGCTTCACGATCACCATGGCGATCGTGCTGACCCTGCCGGTCACCTTCACCATGCCGCCGCTGCAAGGCGTCGCCACGATGCTCGCGGTCTATGTCGGCGGCGGCTCGGGCGGGCTGATCAGCGCCGCCCTGCTGGGCATTCCCGGTACGCCCTCCGCGGTGGCGACGACGTTCGACGCCTACCCCATGGCGCGCAAGGGCGAGCCCGGCCGGGCGCTGGCGCTGGGGATCTGGGCCTCGTTCTTCGGCGCGCTGATCAGTGCCGTGGTGCTGATCGTCGCCGCGCCGCCACTGGCGATGATCGCCGTCAAGCTCGGCCCCTGGGAGTACTTCTCGCTGATCCTGTTCGCCGTGACGGTAGTGGCGAGCCTGGTCGGCAAGTCGATCCTCAAGGGGTTGATGATGAGTCTGCTGGGGCTGTTCGTCGCCACGGTGGGTCAGGATCCGATGATGGGCGTGCCGCGCTTCACCTTCGGTGTCGACGTACTGGCGGCCGGCATTCCGTTCCTGGTGGTACTGATCGGCATCTTCGCGGTCAGCCAGCTCGCCAGCGAGGTCGAGAACCCGACGGCACTCCAGCGCGGGGAGTCGCTGGTCAGCGGC
The DNA here is from genome assembly GCF_937921195.1 of uncultured Salinicola sp. Taxonomy (NCBI): domain Bacteria; kingdom Pseudomonadati; phylum Pseudomonadota; class Gammaproteobacteria; order Oceanospirillales; family Halomonadaceae; genus Salinicola; species uncultured Salinicola sp. The sequence goes on along the minus strand of NZ_CALFQK010000184.1, from coordinate 2,350 downwards.
AAGCTGCATTTCCGGCCGCTGGCCGTGATGCGCGAGGTGCTGAGCCGGCCGGGCAACCTGCTGCGCTCGTCGATGCTGGGTGTGGTCATCGGCGCGGTACCCGGCGCCGGCGGCAGCATCGCCAACCTGATCGCCTACGACCAGGCCAAGCGCGCCTCGAAGACCCCGGAACGTTTCGGCACCGGCATCGCCGACGGCGTGGTCGCCTCGGAGTCCGGCAATTCCGCCACCGCCGGCGGCGGGCTGATACCAATGATTGCGCTGGGCATTCCCGGCAGCGCCGTCGATGCCGTGCTGATGGCGGCGTTGATGGTACAGGGCGTCAGTGTCGGCCCCCGCCTGATCATGGACAGTGCGGATCTGGTCTATGGCATGTTCCTGGCGATGTTCCTGGCCGCCGGCATGGTGCTGGCGTTCTGCCTGATCAGCATGCGCTGGTTCCTGCGGATCACCGAGATCCCCAAGTCGATCATCGTGCCGGTGGTACTGGTCTGCTGCGCCGTTGGCGCCCTGGCGCTCAACAATCGCATCACCGACCTCTACCTGCTGATCGGCGTTGGCCTGGTCGGTTATCTGCTGGCGAAGCTCGACTATCCGCTGGCGCCGCTGGTACTGGGCGTCATCCTCGGGCCGATTGCCGAGACCAACCTGCGTCGCGCACTGATGGCCGACGAAGACTGGACGCTGTTCTTCACCCGACCGATTTCGGCCGGGCTGCTGATCCTGGCCGTACTCTCCGTGGTATTTACCGTTCGGCGCCTCCTCCAGCAGCGGAAGATTGCCCGGACCTGAGCCCGCACGCGGCCGTTTCGCCCCCTCCGCCGGGGCCCTCACCGGGGCATGGCATACCGCCACGATTGTGCTAGTTTAGCGCCCGCCAGATCCTTGGAGGCCGCATGGCACGACACCACTTTTCCGTACCCACCAACGCCTCCCCACGCGGGCGCATCGGTCTGGCGCCCATGGAGGGCGTCATCGATGCCGACACTCGCGCCCTGCTGAGCGAGGATGGCGCGCTTGACTGGTGCGTCACCGAGTTCGTGCGTGTCGTCGACGCCAGATTGCCGCCGCGGGTATTCCTGCGCCACTGCCCCGAGCTGGCGACGGCGGGCGCCGCCGGGCCGATCACACCTTCCGCCACCCCGGTCACGCTGCAACTGCTGGGCTCCGACCCGCAGGCCCTGGCGGCCAACGCCGAGCAGGCGATCACCCAGGGCGCCACGCGTCTCGATCTCAACTTCGGCTGCCCGGCCAAGACCGTCAACCGCCATGACGGTGGCGCCTCGCTGCTGAGAACGCCGGAGCGCGTGTACGCCGTGGTCGACGCGGTGGCCGAGGTGGGCCAACGGCATGGTGTTTCGGTCAACGCCAAGCTGCGGCTCGGCTTCGACGACAAGCAGTTGGCGCTGACCTGCGCGCATGCGGCCGAGGCCGGCGGTGCCGGGGAGCTGGTAGTTCACGCCCGTACCCGGCGCGAGGGCTATCGACCGCCCGCCCACTGGGAATGGATCGCCCGGATCCGCGCAGAAGTCGGCGTGCCGGTGGTGGCCAACGGGGATATCTGGTCGCTCGAGGACTACTGGAAGGCGCGCACGCTGTCAGGCTGCCGTGACGTCATGCTGGGCCGCGGCATGCTGGCAGACCCCTGGCTGGCGCGGCGCATCCGCCACTGGCTGGAAACCGACGGCGAACGACTGGCGCCGACGCCGTGGTCGGCTCGCAGCGCCCTGCTGATCCGCTATGCCGAAGCCAAACGCGGCGCAGGAATGCCGGAGAAGGTCATCGTGTCACTGCTGAAACAGTGGCTCAACATCATGCGGGGTCGAGACCCCGAGGCAGCCACGCGCTTCGTGGCATTGCGACGGGAAACCACGCTGGCGCCCTTTGTTGCCGGATTGAGCGACCTCGGGTCGAAGTCGGACTCGGCCCACTCAGGTCCGTCGGCTCGCGCCTCTGCGACGATGGCGACCTAGAGCGACGGCCCTACAAACGAAAACCCCCGCGCCAGAGGCACGGGGGTTTTCGATGGTATGGCGCGCCCGGGAGGATTCGAACCTCCGACCCCCTGATTCGTAGTCAGGTACTCTATCCAGCTGAGCTACGGGCGCTTGAATCTTGTGAAATGACACTGGCATAGCGCAGTGCTTGGTGAATGGCGCGCCCGGGAGGATTCGAACCTCCGACCCCCTGATTCGTAGTCAGGTACTCTATCCAGCTGAGCTACGGGCGCTTGATCCACGTCTCTTTCACACAGTGCCGATCGTGTTCTTCGCGCTTGCGAAAATGGCGGAGAGGGAGGGATTCGAACCCTCGATAGGGCTATAAACCCTATACTCCCTTAGCAGGGGAG
>NZ_CALFQK010000183.1:0-3224 GCF_937921195.1 uncultured Salinicola sp. | reverse complement strand
TAGTGGCCCACGGTGCCGATGCTATGCTGAATCGGGCGGGTTGTCTGCCGGCGGCCCCCGGTTCCAGTGCCGGTAGAGAGCACTTGCCATCAAGGCCGGAATCGAAGACGCTATCCAAAGCTGACCGATCGGTCAGGATTCATCCTGCAAGGTTGCCGGTAGACGGCGCCCCGCACAACGACAATGGCAGGCTCCCGATGATCGAATTCTTCCTCAATGGCCAGCATCGGCGACTGGCCGCCGCCCCCGATACCAGCGTACTCGAGCTGCTGCGCGGCCCGCTCGCGCAGCGCGGTACCAAGGAGGGTTGCGCCTCCGGCGACTGCGGCGCCTGCACCGTTGCCATCGCCCGCCCTGACGGCGACGGGTCGTTCGCCTATCGCACCCTGAACGCCTGCATCACGCCGGCGCATCAATTGCAGGGCACTCACCTGGTGACCGTTGACGGCCTGGCCCGGGGCGATGCGCTGCATCCGGCGCAGTCGTCGATGGTGGCGTGCCACGGCAGCCAATGCGGATTCTGCACGCCCGGCATCGTGATGTCGCTGTTCGCCCTGCACGAACAGCAGCGGGCGCTCCCCCACCAGGTGCTGGACAACCACCGGCTGGAAGCGGCGCTCGGCGGCAATCTGTGCCGCTGCACCGGCTACCGCCCCATTCGCGACGCCGCCCTGAGCATGGGCGAGCGCAGCGACACCCGCCCACCCTGGGCCGAGGATCCCACCCTCAAGAGGGCGGTTCGCGACCTCTCCCCGGCAGTGGCCGTCGAGGACCAGAGCGGCTATCTGACGCCGACGACCCTCGCCGAACTCACCACCGCCATGCAGCGCCATCCCGAGGCGCGTTTGGTGGCTGGCGCCACCGATCTCTGGCTCGAGGTCACCCAGCGGCTCGCGCAGTTCGACACCCTGATCGATCTACGCCAGGTCGAGGAGCTCCGCCAACTCGAGGAAGTCGCGGACGGCTGGTGGGTGGGCGCGGCGATCACCTATCGCGAGTGGGAGCCGCTGCTGACCACCCATTATCCCGCTTTCGCGCATCTGCTGACCCGGCTGGGGTCGGCCCAGATTCGCAACCGGGCCACCGTGGGCGGCAATATCGCCAACGCCTCCCCCATTGGCGATACGCCGCCGGTGCTGCTGACGCTGGACGCGAGAGTGCGCCTCGCCGGGCCGGACGGCATGCGGGAGCTCCCGCTGGACGCTTTCTTCCTCGACTACAAGCAGACCGCGCTCGCCCCCGGCGAGTGTATTGCCGCCATACTCCTCCCCAGGCCAGGCGACGGCCACGAGCAGCGCGTCTGGAAACTCTCCAAGCGGCGTGAAGACGACATTTCGACGCTGCTGGGCGCCTTCCGCTGGCGGCTGCAGGAGGGTGTGCTGCAGGACGTGCGTGTCGCCTACGGCGGCATGGCGGCGATTCCGCTGCGGGTCCGGGCCGTCGAGGCCGCGCTGGAAGGCAAGGCCCCCGACGAGCAGGCCTTCGCTGCCGCCAGGCGGGCGCTCCAGCAGTCACTCACCCCGATGAGCGACGCCCGTGGCTCCCGCGACTACCGCGCCACCGCCGCGGCCAACCTGCTCGAACGCTGGCGACTGACACTCGCCCGAGCCGCGCTGGACGAACCGACGCAGGAGGTGACGCTCGATGCGTACGCTCACTGAAAAGCGAATCCGAAAGGCGCGCGCCGCTTCCGATGCCGTGCCGGAGGCCCTGGACGAGGCCGACCGGGCGGAAAGCGCGGGGATCGGCCGCCTCGAGGGTGACGAGCCGGTTGCCCGCGATACCGTCAGCCCTCGGCCGAGGCGAGATGCTGTCCGTCACGCCCAGGCTCACGAGAGCGCCACCAAGCATGTCACCGGGCGTGCCCGCTACATCGACGATCTGCCGGCGCCCCATGACACGCTGCACGCCATGGTGGGGCTGAGCGAGGTGGCCCATGGCCGGGTGACCCGCCTCGACCTCGATGCGGTCCGGGCGATGCCCGGCGTCGTCGACGTGATCACGGCGCAGCATATTCCCGGCCATCGCGATATCGGCCCGGTGTTTCCCGGCGACCCCATGTTTGCCGACGCGGAGGTCAGCTACGTCGGCCAACCGCTGTTCGCGGTGGCCGCCACCAGTTATCCCGAGGCACGTCGCGCGGTGAAGGCGGCAGTGGTCGAGATCGAGCCGCTGCCACCCCGCTTCGACCCGGTCGCCGCCGCCGAGGCCGGCGAATTGGTACGCCCCACGCACCGGCAAGTCAGCGGCGATTGGCGACGGGCGCTGGAGAGCGCGCCCCACGTGCTCGAGGCCGAACAGTTCGTCGGCGGCCAGGAACACTTCTACCTCGAGGGCCAGGCCTGCCTGGTCGTGCCCGGCGAGGACGAAGGCGTCATCGTCCATACCTCCAACCAGCACCCCAGCGAGACCCAGAAGCTGGTCGCCGAGGTGCTGGATATCCCGTTCCACGCGGTGACGGTGGAGAACCGCCGCATGGGCGGCGGCTTCGGCGGCAAGGAGACCCAGGCCGCGCCCTGGGCGTGCGTGGCGGCGCTGCTGGCGAGGCGAACCGGCCGGGCCGTGCGCCTGCGCCTGCCCCGTGCCGACGATACCCGTGCCACCGGCAAGCGCCACCCGTTCCACAATCGCTATCGGTTGGGTTTCGACGCCGACGGCGTGATCCTCGGCGGCGACATCACCCTGATCGGCGACTGCGGCCACTCGCCGGATCTCTCCGAAGCGGTGGTCGACCGCGCCATGTTCCACGCCGACAACGCCTACTCGCTGGGCGCCGCGCGGGTGACCGGACACCGTGCCCGCACCCATACCGCATCGAATACCGCCTTTCGCGGCTTCGGCGGCCCGCAGGGGATGATGATCGTCGAACGGGCGATGGACGATATCGCCCGCCATGTCGGCCAGGATCCGTTGACCGTACGCAAGCGCAATCTCTATCGCAGCGGTCGCGATACCACCCACTACGGCCAGCACGTCGATCAGCATCCGCTGATGGTGGAGATCATCGAGCGGCTGGAGCGCAGCAGCGACTACTGGCAACGCCGCGGCGAGATCGGTGCGTTCAACCGCGCAAGCGCCGTGATCAAGCGCGGCCTGGCGCTGACGCCGGTCAAGTTCGGCATCTCCTTCACCGCCAAGCACCTCAACCAGGCGGGCGCCCTGCTCCACGTCTACACCGACGGCAGCGTGATGATCAATCACGGCGGCACCGAGATGGGCCAGGG
>NZ_CALFQK010000182.1:0-13593 GCF_937921195.1 uncultured Salinicola sp. | reverse complement strand
TGCCTGTGGCGGGAGAGCCCCTATACCCGCATCGCGCCCCATCGGCGGCTGACGACCATGGCTGCGCTGCTGCACCGGGACGCCGATGGCGATGCGCTGCTGCCGGCGTTGATCGACGCCTCCGGCGTCGGCGCACGCAGCTGGATCGAGCGCTATCTGGCGGCCTACATGACACCGCTGCTGCACTGCTTCTACGCCCATGACCTGGTGTTCATGCCCCACGGCGAGAACCTGATCCTGCAGCTCGAGGATCACGTGCCGGTCGGCGCGATCCTCAAGGATATCGGCGAGGAGACCGGCATCTTCGACAACGGCCAGTCGCTGCCGGAAGCGGCCCGCCGCATTGCGGTGGAGGTACCGGAGCACCTCAAGATCCTGTCGATCTTCACCGATCTGTTCGACTGCTTCTTCCGTTTCCTCGCCGAGATCCTGGTGGCCTCGAACCAGCTCCAGGAGGACGATTTCTGGCAGTTGGTGGCGGCGTGCGTGATCGACTACCAGCGGCGACACCCGCAATTCGCCGACAAGTTCGAACGCTTCGACCTGTTCGCGCCCGAATTCACGCTGTCGTGCCTCAACCGTTTGCAGCTGCGCAACAACCGCCAGATGATCGACCTCGCCGATCCGTCGAAGAACCTGCAGTTCGCCGGTACGCTGGTCAATCCCATCGCCGCCTGCCGACCCACTCCCGCTGCCTCGAACGAAGGTAACGGCGAGCGCGAAGTGCGGGTGGCATCGACCTGAACCGCCCAGGCGGACACGTTGCCACGGCCGGGCGCGCGCCTCGCCGCGCCCGGCCTGCGACGACGGCAACATGAGTGGTTGCCAGTAGGCACTTATTGCCTACACCCTTTATTGCTAATGATTCTCATTTTTGCCATGATCGCGGCACTTCTTGTCGTCCTGCCCTCGGGGCCGCCATCATGCGCGAAGCAATGTTCGAATCCCTCTACCGTCAGCACCACCATGAGCTGCTCGGCTTTCTCGATCGCCAACTGGGTTCACGGGACCAGGCCGCCGATCTTTGTCATGACGCCTACCTGCGTCTGCTCGACGCGCCTGTGCGCCGGGTGCTCGACAATCCCCGCGCCTATCTCTTCCGTATCGCTCGCAATCTGTTGATCGACCATCGGCGCCGCCAGCATCCCGAACTGATCGCCATCGACGCGCTGGAGCCGGTACTGGTCTGTCCGCGCGTCTGCCCGGAGACCGATGCCTGCCAGCGACAGTGTGTCCATCAGCTCACGCGGACGTTGGGTGCACTCCCGGCCAGGCTGCGCCAGGCACTGATCTGGCACCGGCTGGAAGGGTTGACGCAGCGCGAGATTGGCCAGCGCCTCGGCGTCTCGGAGCGCATGGCGGGACGTTACATCGCCCAGGCGATGACCCGCTGCCAGGACGAGCTGGAGGCGCTGGACGGCGAGTCACGCCACTGATCGCCCGGCGATCGGCCAGTCAGCCTTCGGCCGACCGATGGCCGGCTCGGTCGGGATACCACGCCATGCCGATGGCATGCGGCGCGGTGGGCTTGAAACCGAACTGGGCGTAGAGCCGGTGGGCCTCGCCGTCCGCCAGCAGGCTGACGAAGGCGTTATCCGGCGCCTCGCGCAGGATATAGGCGCGGATCTCGCCCACGATCCGCTTGCCCAGGCCACGCCCCTGGTGCGCCGGCTGCACGGAGATATCCACCACCTGATAGAAGCAGCCGCCATCACCGACGACGCGGCCCATGCCCACCGTCTCGTTTCCAGATTCGCCTTCGTGAACGACCTGCACGGCGAACAGGCTGCCGGGCAGGCCCCGCGCGGCACCGGCGGTACTGCGCGGGTTCATGCCGGCCTCGCGGCGGAGCCGCATATAGGTCTCGATATCGGGCGGCTCGAAAACCAGGCGATAGGCTTCTTCATCATCACAGGTGTCGTGTTTCATAACGTGGGATCCACTCTCGCATCGTTTTCCGGTCGATCACGCAGTGTGCCATCGCCAGGCGACCGCTGCCTTTTCATCAGCCATCTCGGCGTTCTCGAGGTCGCTCTCAGCAACGACACCAACAGCCACAGCAGCGGCGCCAGCAACCAGCGATAGACGAACCGGACGACGATCAGCAGCGGCAACAGCACCACCAACCAGAGCAGGAACTGCCCCAGCCATACCGGCCAGCCCAGCCACCGCGCGACGTTGGCCCCCAGCGCGCTGACCAGACTGGGATGACGCACGACCACGTAGGCGGTGCCGGTGATCGCCGCTACCCTGGCGGCCCGCGAGAGCGTGGCGAAGCGCCCGCCACCGGCCAGCACGCCGCGCCCGGCCGCCCGTGCGCCCTGCCCTTCGGCGGCGCCCACGCGGGCCGCGCGTCCGGCACGCAGCACCTTGACCGCGCTGGCCATCACCAGCAGGTCGACACCTGCCCAGCCGATATCGGCAGCCCCGATCGCCTCGCCGCGTCGCCACTGGCTCTCCAGATCGCGCAGGCCGCTGGTGAAGAGATCACCGAGGTCGCTCACGACGCGCTCGCTCTGCAGCCAGCGCACCTCGCCGTCGGGATCGACCACGAACTGCTGCAGGAAAGCGTGGCCCTTGGCGTCGAGAATGGCGATGGCGATCTGCCCGCGGCGCGCGGGCGTCAGCGATGTGTCGGCCTTGTCGCTTTCCTCTGGGATCGCGTTTTCGGCCTGACTGGCGTTTTTGGCCGCACCGGACGAGTCTCGAGACTCGCTCTCCTCGTCCTCGCCCCACCAGCGGTCAAGCTGCTCGCTGGCCTCACGATAGCGGGTTCCCAGCCAGTGCTGCGCCCGCAGCGTGGCGATGTCATGGTCGCGGTAATAGACCACCGGCAGCACCGCATCCGCACCGTAGCGCACCAGCACCCGCTGGAACGCCGGATCGAGCCCGTAATCGACCAGCGCCTCGCGGGCCAGATCGCCGTGATTGCGTATCGCCAGCCAGGCGCTGGCCCATAGCGCCGGCTCATCGGCGTAGCTCAGGAAGAGCGCATTGATCTCCGCCGACTCCCCGGCCAGCCCATCCGCCAGCGACGGCAGCGCCCGCTGGGTTTCCAGTTTCACCAGCCGCGGTTCGAACGGTTCGTGGGAGGCGACGGCGGACAGCACGCCCGCGCCGACGAGCGCAAACAGCAAGATCGACAACCAGACTTTCATGGGCTCGCGCTCCTGGGATAGGGATATTCGGCAGTCAACGGACGCTGCCAGACGATAAACGGCGACAACCGCCTTTGATAACCGTTCGTATTTGAATTAGGATTGCATTCCATCACGTGACCCACCACTCACCGCGAGGTTGCCCCTGCCATGTTCGAAGTCCAGTCGGCGAGCTTCGAGATTGCGGGCAAGACACTGCTCTCGCCTATCGATTTCACCTTCGGTGAAGGCCAGGTCTACGGCCTGATCGGGCACAACGGTTCCGGCAAGTCGACCCTGCTGAAGCTGCTCGCGCAGCAGCAGCCGGTCAGCCAGGGCGGCATCCGGCTCGATGGCCGGCCGCTGTCGCAGTGGAAGCCCCGAGAATTCGCTCGCCACGTCGCCTACCTGCCGCAACATCTGCCCAGCGCCGAGAACCTTACCTGCCGCGAACTGATCGGTTTCGGCCGCTACCCCTGGCATGGCCTGCTGGGCCGCCTCAACGGCCATGACCATCAGCAGATCGAACGCGCCATCGCCCTGACCCATACCGAAGCCTTCGCCGACCGCCTGGTCGATACCCTCTCCGGCGGCGAGCGGCAACGGGTCTGGCTCGCCATGCTGCTGGCCCAGGGCAGCCGCTACCTGCTGCTCGACGAGCCGCTGGCCGCGCTGGACATCGCCCATCAGGTCGAAGTGCTGGCGCTGGTGCGCAAGCTGTGTCGCGAGTTGGGTCTCGGCGTGATCATCGTGCTCCACGACGTCAACATGGCCGCGCGCTACTGCGATCATCTGGTCGCGCTGCACAGCGGCAAGCTGCTTGCCGAAGGCGCACCCGCCAGCATGATGAACGATACCAACCTGGAAGCCATCTACGGCATTCCCATGCGGGTCATGAACCACCCCGCCGACGCCTGCCCCATCGCGGTGCTGCAGTAACCGCAACGCCGACACCTATCCCTGATCGACATGTGGCTTGCCGGTAAGCGATAGCACTGGACGCTCGCTATCATAGACAGGATGCTAACCTTTAGCGCTGGGCCTTGTCCGCTCGCCCGGTCGTGCCTTCCGATTCGCCTCCTGTCTGCGAGCTCGTCATGCTGCAACCCGTTTCCCGCCAGAGCGACCTGACCCTCGAACCCGAGCAGGCCCCGCCACGCCCGGCGGACGTCAGCACCTTCGCCCCGCTGGGCGTTCCTGCCTTCCGCATGATCTGGATCGCCAACCTGTTCGCCAACCTCGGGGTGTGGGCGCAGTCGGTGGCGGCGGCCTGGGTGGTGACCTCGAACGACGGCGGCGCGGTGGCGGTGGCGATGATCCAGGTCGCGGCGGCGCTGCCGCTGGTGTTGATGTCGATCGTCACCGGCGTGATCGCCGATAACTACGATCGCCGCAAGGTGATGCTGTTCGGGCTGGGCATCGAAGTGCTCGGCGGGCTGTTCGTCACCGCGATAGCCTTTCTGGACCTGCTCTCGCCGGCGCTGCTGATCGCCTCGATTCTGTGCGTCTCGATCGGCGGTGCGATCACCACGCCGGCCTGGCAGGCGGCGGTCAACGAACAGGTACCGCGCAATCTGGTCTCGAGCGCGGTGCTGCTCAACAGCGTCAACTACAACGCCGCCCGCGCCATCGGCCCGGCCATCGGCGGGCTGCTGCTGGCTGCGGTGGGTCCGGCGTGGATCTTCCTGCTCAACGTGTTCTGCTTCTGCGGGCTGATCGCCGCGCTGTGGCGCTGGAAGCGTGCCGTGCTGCCCAAGTCGCTGCCGCCGGAACGGATCTGGGAAGGGGTCAAGGCGGCGCTGCATTTCGTCCAGTACTCCAGCGTCACCCGGCTGGTGATGATGCGCTCGTTCATCTTCGGCATCTCCGCCAGCGCGCTGTGGGCACTGCTGCCGCTGCTGGCCCATCAGCATCCCAGCGGCAGTGCCTCGCTCTACGGCTACATGCTCGGGGGCCTTGGCATCGGTGCCATCGCCGGCAGCACCCTGGTCAACCGGGCACGCCAGCGGGTCGGCAGCAGCCGCCTGATCAGTTTTTCCGCCATGCTGCTGGGTCTGGTGATGCTGGCGCTGGGCGGTCTCGATACGTTGTGGGTGCTGTTCCCGGCACTCATCGTCGGCGGCAGCTGCTGGATCGCGGCGGTGGCGTCCTACAACTCCTCGGTACAGATCCTGGTGCCGGACTGGGTCAAGGCGCGCGCGCTGGCACTGTACCAGACCGCCCTCTACGCCGGGCTGACCCTGGGCTCGCTGCTGTGGGGGCAACTGGCCGACGGGCTGGGGGTGCAGATGGCGCTGATGCTGGCCGGCACCCTGCTGATCGTCTCGGCGCTGCTGCTGCTTCCCTCCAGGCTGCCGAACCTGGACGCCGGCGATCTGGTCGAGGCACCGGAAGCCCACACCGATCGCCCCGATTTCGAGTTCGACCCAGCGCGGGGCTCGGTGATGGTGACCGTCGAGTACCGCATCGACGGTGACCACCTGCGGGAATTCGCCCGCGCGGTGCGCCCGCTTCGCCGGCTACGGCTGCGCAACGGCGCCAAGCGCTGGTCGCTCTATCGGGATGTCGTCGATCGCGACCTGTGGCAGGAGGTCTTCCTGGTGCCCAACTGGCTGCAACATCTGCGCATGCTGGATCGGTTGACCCTGGCCGACCGCGCCATCATCGATCGGGTCACCGCGCTGCACAGCGGCCCGGAGGCGCCGCGCCTGCGTCACGGCGTCAGCTATCGCTCGTCGCGGCACGCCCAGCCGGCATTGACGCCACACCAAACCGAACCGCCCACCGAGGAGTCGGCCGAGGACCGTTCGCTGGATACGACCGCGCCGTGGCCCCAGGAGAGAACATGACCCAGGCGAATATCGAAAGCGCCCGCGAGACCCTGCTCGACGTATTCGGCTTCCCGGCCTTTCGCGGCGGCCAGGAGGCCGTCGTCGAGCGCGTCATCGCCGGTCGCTCCACCGCGGCGATCTTCGCCACCGGCGCCGGCAAGTCACTCTGCTATCAGCTTCCGGCGCTTCACCTGCCGTATCTCACCCTGGTGGTCTCGCCGCTGCTGGCCTTGATGCAGGATCAGTTGACCTTTCTCCAGCGCCACGGGGTGGCGGCCGCGAGCCTCGATTCGACCCAGGATCGCGACACCGCCCGCGAGATCATGGAGCGCGCCCGCAGCGGCGAGCTGAAGATCCTGATGGTGTCGGTGGAGCGGCTCAAGAACGAGCGCTTTCGCCACTTCCTGCGTCAGGTGGCGATCTCGCTGCTGGTGATCGACGAGGCGCACTGCATCTCCGAGTGGGGTCACAATTTCCGGCCCGACTATCTGAAGCTGCCGGATTACCAGCGCGAATTCGGCATCCCCCAGGCGCTGCTGCTGACCGCCACCGCCACGCCCGCGGTAATCGACGACATGCGCGCCAAGTTCGCCATCGCCGAGGAGGATGTCGTCACCACCGGCTTTTATCGCGACAACCTGGAGCTGCTGGTGCAGCCGGTAGAGAGCGAACGCCGCCTGCCGGCGCTGGTCGACTGGCTCGTCCCGCAGCAGCAGCCTGGCCGAGAAGCGCCCACCATCGTCTACGTCACGTTGCAGCAGACCGCCGAGTCGGTGGCCGGGGCGCTGGCGAGCCGGGGCCTTTCGGCCCGCGCCTATCACGCCGGCCTCGACAGCGAGACCCGGGACCGGATCCAGCAGGGCTTCATGGACGGCGAGATTCCCTGCATCGTCGCCACCATCGCCTTCGGCATGGGGATCGACAAGGGCGATATCCGCAACGTCATTCACTACGACCTGCCCAAGTCGATCGAGAACTACAGCCAGGAGATCGGGCGCGCCGGGCGTGACGGCAAGCCGTCGCGCTGCCTGATGCTGGCCGGTCGCGACGGCCTGCGCGTGCTCGAGAACTTCGTCTATGGCGACACGCCGGAGCGGGAGGGTATCCGCCACGTGCTGAGCGAGATCGCCGACGCCGGCCGGCAGCCAACGCGCCAGTGGCCGGTGCTGCTCAATACGCTCTCCCGCGACAGCAACGTCCGGCTGCTGCCGTTGAAGACGCTGCTGGTACGGCTCGAGATGCATGGCGTCATCGTGCCCCGCTTCGCCTACCTGGCCGAGTACCGACTGCGCTATCTCGACGAGACCGCCAACCTGGTCGCGCGCTTCGAGGGCGAGCGCGCCGACTTCGTACGCCTGCTCGTCGACAACATCGCCATCGCCAAGACCTGGGGCACGGTGGATTTCGAGCGACTCCATCGGGCCGGCGAAGCGGCGGGACTCGACGCCTCGCGCGCGAGGGTCATCGCCGCGCTGGAGTACTTCCAGGACAAGGGCTGGGTGGTGCTGGAAGGCAAACGCATGACCGACGTCTACGAGGTGCGCCAGCCCCAATTCGACATCGACGCCCTGACCGACCGACTGCTGGCGGAGAGCCAAGCCCGGGAGCAGGCGGAGATCGACCGCCTCCAGGCCATGCTGGACCTGTTCGAATCGGACACCTGCCTGACCCGACGGCTCGCCGCCTACTTCGGCGACACGCGGTTCGAGCACGATGACGCCCCGGCGGACCGCAGCCGCGGCCAGACCGTTCAGACTGCCCGAAGCTGCGGACACTCAGTCCAGGCCGCCCAAGGCTGCGGCCAGCCTGTTCAAGCCGCCCGAGGCTGCGGCCATTGTTCGGTCTGCCACGGCCATGTCGCGCGTCTGCCGGGAGCGCCGCCGTTGCCCGAGCTGACCGATGCCGACTTCACCCGCCAGGCCGGGCCGTTCATCGAACGCCACCGCGAACAGCTCGGGACGTCGCCCGGCGCGCAGCGCATCGCCCATTTCCTGTGCGGGCTGTCGATGCCGGTGTTCACGCCGCTCAAGGCGCGGCAGTTGAACGGGTTCGGCGTCCACGAGCAGCGACCCTACCCCGAAGTCAGGGCGTGGATCGAGGGACGGATAGCCCACCCAGGCTGACCGCTTCGACCATTCGGGCCCCGACGCCAGCCTCGGATTCGGGCGATCCACCTTGTCGATCCCGGCGTTCTCGAATACTGTATATCCAGACAGTATTCGAGACAGGCCACAGGATTGCCGCATGGAACTGATCGACAAGCTCTCCATCCTCGCCGATGCCGCCAAGTACGATGCCTCCTGCGCCAGCAGCGGCGCGCCCCAGCGCTCGTCCCGCGGCAAGACGGGGCTCGGTTCGTCGAACGGCATGGGGATCTGTCATAGCTTCACCCCGGACGGGCGCTGCGTGTCGCTGCTCAAGGTGTTGCTGACCAACTTCTGCCTGTTCGACTGCCAGTACTGCGTCAACCGGCGCTCGAGCAACGTGCCGCGGGCGCGCTTCACGCCGGAGGAGGTCGTCCGGCTGACGCTGTCGTTCTACCGTCGCAACACCATCAGCGGGCTATTCCTGAGCTCAGGGATCATTCGCTCCAGCGACTACACCATGGAGCAACTGATCCAGGTGGCGAGGCTGCTGCGCGAGACGCATCAGTTCCGGGGCTACATTCATCTCAAGGCGATTCCGGAAGCGGACCCCAAGCTGCTCGAGGAAGCCGGGCGCTACGCCGACCGGCTCAGCGCGAACATCGAGCTGCCGACGTTGACCAGCCTGAAGACGCTGGCTCCGGAAAAGGAGCTCGGCACCATCCACTCGGCCATGGGCCACATGCGCCAGCGCATCGATGCCGCCAACGACGCTGCCGAGAGGGACGCGAAGCGCCTGCCGCGCAGCGCCAACCCCAAGCGCATGGCGCCACGCTACGCGCCCGGCGGCCAGAGCACGCAGATGATCGTCGGTGCCGATGCCACCGATGATCGCACCATCCTCCAGTCCGCCCAGCACCTCTATCGCGACTTTCGCCTCAAGCGCGTCTACTACTCGGCGTTCAGCCCGATTCCCGAGCGCCCCGCAGGGCTGCCCCAGGCCGCGCCGCCGTTGCTGCGCGAGCACCGGCTCTACCAGGCCGACTTCCTGATCCGTGGCTACGGCTTCCAGGCCGAGGAGTTGCTGAATGCACCGGGCAACCTGGACCTGGAGATCGATCCCAAGCTGGCCTGGGCGCTGGCCCACCGCGACGATTTTCCGGTGGACCTCAACCGCGCCGAGCCGGCGATGATCGCCCGCATTCCGGGCATCGGTCTGCGCAGCGTCCAGCGGCTGGTCGATCTGCGCCGGCTGCGGCGCATCCGCTATCAGGACCTGGTGGCGCTGCGGTGTCGCCTGGAGACCCTGCGGCCCTTCGTGGTGACCCAGGACTACCGCCCCGCCGATGCCCAGCGCGACAGCACTCGCCTGCGCCAGAGCCTGACCCAACCCCAGCCGGCGCAGATGGCGCTGTGGTAGCGCCGCCTTCCGCAGGAGATACCGCCATGCCCAATGCCTCGCCGCTCACGCCGTCCTGCGCTGCCTGGGCCAACGATTTCGACGAGTGGCGCGCCCAGGCGCGCCGACTGCTCCATGCCGGGATGCCGCCGGCCAGTGTGACCTGGCACGACGGCAACGACGGCCATGACGACCTCTTCTCCTCGCTGGAGCCGCCGCCGAGGTTGCCAGGCTCCACGCCGGCAGCGATCCGGATCGGTCGTGACCAGCTGACGCTGCTGGGCAACGCCGCGCGCTATCGTGAGGACGGCCACGACCAGCCGCGCTGGCCATTGCTGTACCGGGTGTTGTGGCGATGGGCCCAGGGCGACGCCGCGGCCATGCATCCCGCCGACAGGGATGGCCGCGTGCTGCATCAGCGCTGGCACGCGGTCAAGCGGGAAGCGCATCACATGCACGCGTTCCTGCGCTTCCATCGCCGCGACGATGCCCGGGGTGAACGCTACGTGGCGTGGTTCGAGCCCGCCCATGACGTGCTCGACCTGGGCGCGGAGCACTTTGCCGACCGCATGGACGGTTCACGCTGGATCATCGCCACGCCCCAGGGTGGCGTGTGCTGGGATGGCTCGGCGCTGGACTATCGCGCTCCCTGCCCGACGACCTGGACCGAAGAGGCCCGGACGGCCGCCGAGCGCGCCAACGCCGACGAGGAGCACGCCCTGTGGCGAACCTATTTCGTCAGCACCTTCAATCCCGCACGCCTCAATCACAGGGTGATGACCCAGCACATGCCGCAGCGGTTCTGGCGCCATCTCAGCGAGGGCGACCTGATTCCGGCGTTGGAGGCCAGGACGCGCCATGGCGGGCAACGCCTGGCCCAGGAGAGCAGCGTGGGCCGGCGCAAGGGCAAGGCGCTCCCGGGCGGCAGGTCCGCCCTCCCCCAGCCATCGCCGGACGACGAGCGCTAGACGGCGAGCGACACCGCGCGGCCAGTCAGGAGGTGCCGATCCGCGCCACCGCATCTCGGCTGGCCAGCTCGCGCTCGTCGCCGGTCAGCTCGCGCAGATGACCATCGCGCATCTCCAGCAGCCGGTCGGCGTGGGCGAAATAGTGGTCGTCGTGGCTGATGGCGAAGACGGTGATGCCCAGTTCCCGGAAACGCGGCATCAGTTCACGGTAGAAAGCGCGCCGGAACTGCGGGTCCTGGTCCGCGGCCCACTCGTCGAGCAGCAGGATCTGGCGCTGTTCGACCAGCGCCATCAACAGCGCGAGGCGCTTGCGTTGCCCCTGGGAGAGTTCGGTATCGAGCACCTTGCCGTCGTCGAGCTGTAGCTTCTTCGCCAGTTGCAGGGTCTGCAGCCAGTTGTCCAGCAAGGCGGGATCGGCACTGCCGCCACGAGGCCCCATCAACCGGTCGAACTGATGGAAGTCGGTATAGACCGCCGAGAAGCGCTGGCGGTAACGGTGCCAGTCCGACTCGCCGATGACCTCGTCGTCGATGCGGATCTCCCCGGAGTGAGGTCGATAGAGCCCGGTCAGCAGCTTGGCCAGCGTCGACTTGCCGCTGCCGTTGCCGCCGATCAGGTAGACCTGTTCGCCACGTTCCAGGCGCAGGTTGATCGGCCCGACGGCGAATCCGTCCCGCCCCGCCCTGGCCGGGTAGCGATAGCGGATGTCGCGCATCTCGAGCACCTGCCACTCGCTGTGCGTCTCGACCAGGTCGAACGCCTCGCGGTACTCCGCCAGCGCCAGTTCCCGCAGCTTGTCGAACGACACCTGCGCGGTGATCAGCGTCGGCGTCGCGCCGACGGCCTGGATCAGCGGCGAGCGCAGGAACAGCAGCGTCAGCGAGAATGTCGCGGCGACGGCCGTGTTGGACCAGCCCAGGCCATTGGCGAGGAAGAACACCACGCCGATGGCGCCGAGCATCATGATGTTGGTCCAGTTGCCGGCGCTCAGGTGATAGGTATCGGCGCGAATGATGTGATCCCGGTAGGTTCGGGCGTCGGCGTCGTAAACCTCTTCGAGCAGGTGACGGGCGCGATCGCGATTGAGCGCCAGCTCCTTGCGGCCGTGGATGATCGTCTCGTAGTCCTGGTAGAGCCGGCTGTCGGTGGCGCGGGTGATCCGAATATGGTGGTAGACCTTCGAGACCAGCCACCACCCGACCAGCATGGTCACGGCGATCCAGATGGCGGTCACCAGCAGCAGCGGCGGCGATAGCCAGAACAGATAGCCGACGGAGGCCAGCGTGATGACGATCCCCTGGACGAGTTCCGGCAGGCGCACGAAGGCGATGGTCACGTTGCGGATGTCGCTGGAGAGGCACGACAGCAGATGGGCGCTGCCGAGCTGCTCGAGACGTTCGATATCGGTGTCGAGGATGCGCTTGATCAGCCGGCCGCGCAGGCGGTAGACGAAGTGGTGCCCCAGGGTCGTCAACGCCAGCTGCGACCCCAGCGTCACCGCCAGCAGCAGTGCCACCAGCCCGATGAACGGCAGCAGGGCGGTGACCGCACTGATTTCACCGCCACCCGGATCGGTGACGATCAGGTAGTGGTTGATGAAGGCGATGACGCCGATCCCCAGCGCCGCGCTCAGAAGGCTGAGCAGCATGACGCCGATGAACGGCCAGCGATAGTGACGAAAGACGACGCGCAGTAGTTCCATTCGGGTTCCGTAGCCGGCGATGGGGTTCGTTGTTCGCCGCAAGCATGACGCACTCGCCGCCGTATTTCGCGGCAACAGCCAGGTCGGAAGCGCTTGTCGGGCGTCGAACGAGAGAGACGGCGCCGATGATCGACGGCGAACCGCAGGCGCGAATGATTCTGATCTTCACTGGCGAAGTCAAGCGAGAGGATACCCTCGGCGAGAGGTCACCGGCCCCGCCCGACGCTCACTCAGTCATCGCTGTCGGAGAACATCATCTGGATCCGCGAACGCAGCCAGCGCTCCGCGGGATCGTTGTCGTAGACGCTCTGCCACACCATGCTCAACGGCGACGGCGGGCGTTCCAGCGGCAGTTCATCGACCCGCAACCCGCCCTGCGCCGCCAGCACCTCGGCGGCATAATCGGGCACGGTGGCCACCATGTCGGTATCCCGCAGCAGCGAGGCCAGGCTGTTGAACTGTGGCACCGCCAGCACGATGCGACGCTTGCGCCCTTGCTTGGCGAGCAGGTCGTCGACATAGCCGTTGAGATCGCCATCGAACGAAACCAGGGCATGGGGCCGCTCGCAATAGTCGTCGAGGGTCAGCGCCCCCGGACGACTGTCCGCCCGCAACACCCGGGCGTGACTGTGGCGCAGGATCTTCTGCTTGGCGTTGGCCGGCAGGTCTCGCGCATAGCCGGCCGCGACGGTCACCTCGCCAGTGTTGAGCAGTTGCGGCATCAGGTGGAAATCGGCGCGCCTCACCACCAGCACGATACCCGGCGCCTCGGTCCGCAGCCGTTTGAGCAGCGCCGGAAGCAGGGCGAACTCGATGTCGTCGCTGAATCCGACCCGGAATACCGCTTCGCTGGTCGCCGGGTCGAACTCGCTGGTGCGACTGAGGACGTTGGAGATCGCATCGAGAGCCGGCTGCAGCTGTTCGTAGATCTGCTCGGCGCGGGCGGTCGGCACCATCTGGCGGCCGGTGCGCACCAGTAACGGATCGCCGAAGACATCCCTGAGCCGGGACAGCGCGGCGCTGGTCGCGGGCTGCCCCAGGAACAGCCGCTCCGCGGCACGCGAGACGCTGCGCTCCTGCATCAGGGTCTCGAACACCACCAGCAGCTTGAAATCCACCCCACGCAGGTCACTGCGATTCATTCATCTCTCCCCTCGGCGGGTGGCGTCGACCCTCGGCACGAATGCCGTATCGATAGGCGTTATAACCACTATCGATCCTTGAGCATAGTGTTTGTCCGCCATCGTCGATAGAGTCGGGGACAAGCCCTGGATACATTGAGGTGCACAATGTCACGTGCGATACAGTTTCAACGCTTCGGCGACGCCGACGTTCTGGAAATCATTGAGCGCGACGATCCGCACCCCGCCACCGGGGAGGTCCTGATCGAGACCGCGGCGCTCGGCATCAACTGGCAGGATGTCATGTGGCGGCGCAACATGGCGCCGACGCTGGCTAGGCTGCCGGCCGGC
>NZ_CALFQK010000181.1:0-15829 GCF_937921195.1 uncultured Salinicola sp. | reverse complement strand
GTCGGGCTGTGGGACCTCAAGGCAAGGCGCGCCGGGCTGCCGCTGGCCAAGCTGCTGGGCGCCCACCGCGACTCCGTGCAGTGCTACAACACCTCGGGCGGCTTCCTGCATACGCCGATCGAAGCGGTCAAGGAGAACGCCACGCGCTCGCTCGAGAACGGCATCAAGGGCGTCAAGATCAAGGTCGGCCAGCCCGACTCGCGCATCGATCTGCAGCGGGTGGAAGCGGTGCGCAAGCACCTGGGCGACGACGTGCCGTTGATGATCGATGCCAACCAGCAGTGGGATCGTGCCACGGCACTGCGCTTCGGCCGTGCCATGGAGCCCTACAATCTGGTGTGGATCGAGGAGCCGCTGGACGCCTACGACGTGGAAGGGCATGCCGCGCTGGCCGCCGCGCTGGATACGCCGATCGCCACCGGCGAGATGCTGGCGAGCGTGGGCGAGCACATGGAGCTGATCAAGCATCGCAGCGCCGACATCATTCAGCCGGACGCGCCACGCATCGGCGGGATCACCCAGTTCCTCAAGCTGGCGACGCTGGCGGATGCCGCCGGCCTGCAGCTGGCGCCGCACTTCGCGATGGAGATCCATCTTCACCTGGCGGCCGCCTATCCGGCCGAGCCGTGGGTGGAGCACTTCGACTGGCTCGAGCCGCTGTTCAACGAAAGCCTGGAGACCCGCGACGGCCGCATGGTGGTGCCGGACCGTCCGGGGCTCGGCATCACGCTGACCGAGCAGGCCCGCAAGTGGACCGTGGACAGCGCCGAGTTCGGCCACCGCGGTTAATCTTTCTGACAGTCGGGAGTGCGATATGAGTTTCCCCAAAGTGACCAGGATGACGGTGATGCCGGTGGCCGGCTACGACAGCTTCCTGCTCAACCTGAGCGGCGGGCATGCGCCATGGTTCATCCGCTGCCTGTTGATCCTCGAGGACGACGCCGGCAATCAGGGCGTCGGCGAGATCCCCTCCAGCGAGGGCATCCTCAAGGGGCTGGAACAGTGCCGCTCGCTGGTCGAAGGATCGCGGGTCAACGAGGTCAAGCAGACGCTCAATCGCTCGCGACGGCTGCTGGCCAGTAATGGCCGCGAGGAGCGGGGTCGCCAGACCTTCGACCTGCGCGTTGCCGTCCATGTGCTGACCGCCATCGAATCGGCGCTGTTCGATCTGTACGGCCAGGCCCTCGGTCAGCCGGTCGCCGACCTGCTGGGCCGGTTCGGGCGTCAGCGCGACGAAGTCGAAGCGCTGGGCTACCTGTTCCTGCTTGGCGATCCGGACAAGACCGATCTGCCGTATCCCCGGGCCGACAATCCGGTCGATGCCTGGGACGAGGTGCGTCGCAAGGAGGCGCTGACGCCGGACGCGGTGGCCAATCTGGCCAAGGCGGCTTATGAGCGCTACGGCTTCAGGGACTTCAAGCTCAAGGGCGGTGTGTTGCGCGGCGAGGAGGAAGCCGACTGCATTCGCGCGCTGCACGACGTCTTTCCCGAGGCGCGCTTGACGCTGGATCCCAACGGCGCCTGGAAGCTCGACGAGGCGGTCAGGATTCTCGAGCCGATCAAGGAGATCCTGAGCTACGCGGAAGACCCCTGTGGTCAGGAGGAGAGCTGGTCGGGTCGGGAGACCATGGCCGAATTCAAGAAACGCACCGGGCTACCCACCGCAACCAACATGATCGCCACCGATTTCAAGCAGCTCCAGTACGCGGTGGCGCTCAATGCGGTCGATATTCCGCTGGCGGACTGCCACTTCTGGACCATGCAGGGCGCGGTCATGGTCGGCGAGCTGTGCGACGAGTGGGGCATGACCTGGGGCTCCCACTCCAACAATCATTTCGATGTCTCCTTGGCGATGATGACCCACGTGGCGGCAGCCTGCCCCGGCAATATCACGGCCATCGATACCCACTGGATCTGGCAGGATGGGCAGCGCCTGACCGAGCGACCCTTCGAGATCCGGGATGGCAAGTTGAGCGTGCCGAAGACGGCGGGGCTCGGGGTCAAGCTCGACATGGCCCAGGTGGAAAAGGCTCATGCGCTATACAAGTCGCTCGATGTGCGCAGCCGTAATGACGCCATGGCGATGCAGTATCTGATCGATGGCTGGTCGTTCGATCCCAAGCGCCCGGCGCTGGTGCGTTGATGCATGGGTTTGGTGACGCTTGATCCGGAAAGATCGGAAAGAAGGCATCCCGGAGGTGTCATCTTTCCCTTTCTTTCGAGATCGAAAGCCCTGTCTCCGTGGGGAGCGGTCTACTTTTCTCGATTAAGGAAAAGAAATCATGGAGTTGTCGCCGCCAATGATAATTTAGAGACAAAATTTTGTTGTATGGCAGAGGATTATCAGACATTCGTCTGCGAGGCCAAAGTCTAATATTGTAATAAGTATGATGTATGGCAGCCTGTAAAACGATAACAAACAGGCGATCCATCGCTACAGGAGCAGATCATGCCGCAATCTCTTTTCTCGAAAATGACCGTGCCGCTGACGGCACTCCTGGCCGCCGGTGCGCTGATGGGCGTTGCCACGGGTGCCTCGGCGGAAGATTGGAGAGGTTGGAACGTCCATCCCGATGGTTATCCCAACTCGCTGGCGTTGAAATCCTTTGCCGACGAGGTCTCCGACAAGACGGAAGGCCGGGTCAATCCTCGCGTCTACAACAACGCGGTGCTGGGCGATCAGCCGGATGCGATCGATCAGGCGCGCAGTGGGGCGCTGGACTTCGGCAATTTCAACATGGGCCCGATGGGCCCGATCGTGCCGGAAACCGACGTGCTGTCGCTGCCGTTTTTGTTCAACAGCGTCGACCAGATGTACCGGGTCATGGATGGCGACATCGGCCAGCGCTTCGCCGACGCTCTGGCCGAAAAGGACCTGATCGCGCTGTCGTGGTTCGGTTCCGGTGCCCGAAGCTTCTACGACACCGACCACCCGATCGAGGAGCCGGACGACGTCAAGGGTCTGAAGCTCCGGGTCATGAACAACGACCTGTATGTGCAGATGGTCGATGCACTGGGCGGCAACGCCACGCCGATGTCCTACGGCGAGGTATTCCAGTCCCTCAAGACCGGGGTCATCGACGGTGCCGAGAACAACTTTCCGTCGTTCGAATCCAGTAACCACTACGAAGTCGCCAAATACTTCTCCGAAACCGATCATCTGATCATCCCAGAGTGCCTGTGCGTCGCCAAGACGAGCTGGAACGCACTGTCCGACGAGGACAAGTCGATCGTGCGCACCGCCGCGCAGAATGCCGCCAAGGAGCAGCGGAAGCTGTGGGCGGAGCAAGTGGAAAAGAGCCGCGAGATCGTCGAGAAAGCGGGCGTGAAGGTCAACCAGGTCAAGGACAAGAGTGCGTTTCAGGCCCGGATGGAGCCTATCTACCAGGCGTTCGTCGAGGAGCATCCCGACCTGGAATCGCTGATCGACGATATCCGCAACACCCAGTGAAAACCGCAAGTTGACGGGGGCCGGGTCGCCGGCGCTCGTCACTCGTTCCCGACATCGACAGGACAACCAACGTGGACAAGGTTCCGGATTCGTCTACCGCCCCTGGCTCGACATCGGACAGGGTGCTGGATGGCCTGGCACGTCTGTGTCTGATCGTCGCCGGCATTCTGCTGGTGTTTCTCATCTTCTCGTTCGGCTGGCTGGTGTTCGGGCGCTACGTGCTTAACGACACGCCGACCTGGATCGAGCAGTCGTCGCTCTTGATCGTGGTCTACATCACCTGTCTCGGTGCCGCGGCCGGGGTGCGCTTCAATTCCCACTTGAGCATCGATTTCCTGCGGGAGGGGGCGCCTCGCGTACCCCGCGCGATCATGCATGCCATCGCCGATGGTTTCGTGATCCTGTTCGGCGCCTTCATGGCGTGGCAGGGCGGGCTGATGGTGTTGAGCAACGCGGGGCGGCCGATCCCGATGATCGGGTTGTCGGAGAGCTGGCGCGCCGCGCCGCTGGTCGTGTGCGGTGTGCTGCTGGTGATCTTCACCGGCGCCAATCTCATCAAACGATGGTTTTCGAATCCGCGGGCGGGGAGCTGAACTCATGGGACTGGCAATACTCTTCGGTGTTTTCCTGCTCGGCCTGATCGTGGGCGCCCCGATCGCCTTCGCGGTGGGACTCGCCTCGATCGTGACCTTTCTCTACGAAGGGCTGCCGTTGTTCGTGGGCTTCCAGCGTATCGTGTCGGGCATCTCCGTCTTTTCGCTGCTGGCGATTCCGTTCTTCATCTTCGCCGGTGAACTGATGCTCCATGGCGGGATCTCGAGCCGACTGGTGCGGTTCGCATCGGCGGCCGTCGGGCGCATGCGCGGCGGGCTCGGCATGGTCAATGTCACGTCGTCGATGCTGTTCGGCGGAATCTCCGGATCGGCGGTCGCCGATACGTCCGCGCTGGGTTCGATCCTGATCCCGGTGATGAAGGAGAAAGGTTACGACACCGACTACGCGGTCAACGTGACCGTCACTTCCTCCATCGCCGGTGTCGTGATCCCGCCGAGCCACAACATGATTCTCTACGCGGTGGCCGCCGGTGGGGGCGTCTCGGTGACGCAGCTTTTCGTCGCCGGCATCGTACCGGGGGTCCTGATGTGCCTCGCCCTGGCGGTCGCGGCCTATGTGGTGGCGGTCAAGCGGGGCTACGGTGGCGAAGCGTTTCCGGGATGGGCGGCCCTGGTGGTCAGCTTCTTCGCCTCGCTGCCCGGTCTGCTGACGGCGGTGATCATCGTCGGTGGCGTGCTCTCCGGCATCCTCACCGTAACCGAGTCGGGGGCGTTCGGCGCCATCTACGCGATCGTGATCACCGGCCTGGTCTACCGCGAGCTGCGCTGGTCGGCGTTCAAGACGGCGGTCTACCAGGCCGTCAAGACCACGGCGCTGGTCATGATCCTGGTCGGCTGTGCCTCGGCATTCTCCTACCTGCTGGCGCTCTACAACGTGCCGGAGCTGCTCGCCGAGGGGCTGACGTCCATCTCCGACAATCCGTTGGTCGTCCTGTTGATGCTCAACCTGCTGTTGCTGGCACTGGGCATGATCATGGACATGGCGCCGTTGATTTTGATCTGCACGCCGATCTTCCTGCCGGTGGCACAGCAGTTCGGCATGGATCCGATCCAGTTCGGCATTCTGATGATGATGAACCTGGGCATCGGGCTCTGCACGCCGCCGGTCGGCGGCTGTCTGTTCGTCGGCAGCGCCATCGGCGGTATCAAGATCGAGCAGACGGTCAAGACCATCTGGCCGTTCTACCTGGCGCTGTTCGCGGTGCTGATGCTGGTGACCTACGTGCCCGCCATTTCGCTGACCCTGCCGAACTGGCTACAGTGACCCGACCTCCAGTGCCAGGCCCGATCCGGTTCGCGCCTGGCCATCCTGCGACTGATCTGACTCGAGGAGTCCACCGATGTTGAACCGACTGTTGGTCACCGGCGCCGCCGGCGGCGTGGGCCAGGCGATCCGCCCCTATCTTTCCCGGCTGGCCCGAGAGGTACGCCTGTCCGACATCGCCGATCTGGGCGATGCGGCCGATCACGAGGAGCTCGTTGCCTGCGAACTGTCGGATGCCCAGGCCGTCGCCCGGCTCGTCGACGGTTGCGATGGCATCGTCCATCTGGGAGGCATCTCGGTGGAGAAGCCCTGGGAAGGCATCCTCCAGGCCAATATCATCGGGGTCTACAACCTCTATGAAGCGGCTCGCCGGCAGGGCGGGCCGCGAATCGTGTTCGCCAGTTCGAATCACACCATCGGGTACTACGAACGCTCGACGCGCATCGACACCCGGGTTCCCCATCGGCCGGATTCGCTCTACGGCGTTTCCAAGTGCTTCGGCGAGGACCTGGCGAGCCTCTATTTCGACAAGTTCGCGATCGAGACCCTGAGTGTTCGTATCGGCTCCTGCTTTCCCCGGCCCAAGGACACCCGGATGCTGGCCACCTGGCTGGGAACCGAGGACTTCGTGGCGCTACTCGAGCGCGCTTTCCAGGCGCCACGCCTGGGTCACACGGTGGTCTACGGCGTCTCGGACAACGAGGAACGGTGGTGGGACAACCGCCACGCGCAGTTTCTCGGCTGGGTGCCGCGGGAGAGTTCGTCGCCGTGGCGTGCGGAAGTGGAGGCCGAGGCACGGCAACATCCTCAGGACCCGCACGATCCGGCGGTGGTCCACCAGGGCGGAAAATTCGTCGTCCTGGCGCATCCCGACGACGAAACTTGAGCCCGTGGCCGCCAGGCCGAATGGTATGCTGATGGTCTCGAACGTCAGACAGCGCTGGCGAGGCCCGGGTGAGTTCGGGCGTCGGACAAGAAAATCGACAAGGTAGGCAGCACGATGGAGCAGACCAAGGCTTGGGA
Organism: uncultured Salinicola sp.; assembly: GCF_937921195.1. Classification (NCBI taxonomy): domain Bacteria; kingdom Pseudomonadati; phylum Pseudomonadota; class Gammaproteobacteria; order Oceanospirillales; family Halomonadaceae; genus Salinicola; species uncultured Salinicola sp. Next base: position 9,477 of record NZ_CALFQK010000181.1, on the reverse strand, counting down.
GATAAAGCGTATCTCGTCTCAGGAGAGTCTTTCGCGCCAGATTGCCCGGCAACTGGAGGCGCTGATCACTCAGGAGCGGATCGCGGTGGGGGACAAGTTGCCGACCGAGAGTCAGCTGTGCGACATGTTCGGCGTCAGCCGGACGGCGGTACGCGAGGCGATTGCCCACCTCAAGTCGATGGGGCTCGTCGAGACGCGTCGCGGTATCGGTACGCGCGTGCTGCGCTCCGCGCCGGATCACCATTTTCCCGCACGTCGCATCAGTGCCACCACGGTGGAGGACATCCTGCACGTGCTGGAGATGCGCATCACGCTGGACTCCCAGGCCGCCGCACTGGCGGCCGAGCGGCACACGCCGGCCGACGTGGCGGCGATGGAATCTGCCCATGAACGGTTCCTGGCCGCCTGCAAGACCGACAGTCAGGCGCGCCACGAAGACTATGTGTTCCACCGGGCGGTGGTCGAGGCCACCCACAACCCGTTTTTCGTGTCGCTGTACGACCAACTGCACGAGGGTGCCATCCCGCGTACGAAACTCTTGTCCGTGGAACTCGACCCCGAAGCCGTATCTTACTATCTTGAAAGAGTTGCCCGTGAGCACGCCGAGGTCCTGCAGGCCATCGTCTCGGGCGAGGCGGAAGCCGCGCGCAACGCCATGTATCGTCATCTTCAGCGGGCGTACGACAACTACGCCGCGTACCAGGATCATTCCCAAGCGTGACGCCCACCGGGCCGGACCGACGTTCGGGCCGGCCAACCGCAGTCCTTTCGCGTCTACCGCCCTCGCCAGGAGGGTGGAGGCGTCGTGTTGGCGCCGGCGTCCGGACATTCAAGCGCTATCCAGGAGGCAACGTGAATCTGACTGGCGAATTATTGATCGGGCAGCAGGCCGTCAAAGGCGGTCGCGATCCGATCGTGGCGATCAATCCCGCAACCGGGGAACGGCTGCCGACCGAGTTCCACGGGGGAACGGCGGAGGACGTTTCGCGGGCCTGCGAGCTGGCCTGGTCGGCCTTCGACAGCTACCGTGAATCCTCGCTCGAGGCTCGCGCCGGCTTTCTCGAGACGATCGCCGACCAGATCGAAGCGCTCGGCGACGCCCTGATCGAGCGTGCGGTGGCCGAGACCGGCCTGCCGCAGGGGCGAATCCAGGGCGAGCGGGGGCGCACCTGCGGCCAGCTCCGGCTGTTCGCCAAGACCGTGCGGGCCGGCGAATGGCTGGACGTGCGGGTCGACCCGGCCTTGCCGGATCGTCAGCCGATGCCGCGGGTCGACCTGCGTCAGCGCCACATCGCCCTGGGCCCGGTGGCGGTCTTCGGTGCCAGCAACTTTCCGCTGGCGTTTTCCGTGGCCGGCGGGGATACCGCTTCGGCGCTGGCCGCGGGCTGTCCCGTGGTGGTCAAGGCGCATCCGGCGCATCCCGGCACCTGCGAACTGGTCGGACGCGCGGTGCAAGCGGCCGTCAAGCAGTGCGGGCTGCCGGAGGGAGTCTTCTCGATGCTGCACGACGCCAGCTTCGAGGTCGGCCAGGCCCTGGTCGCCGATCCGCGGATCAAGGCCGGCGGCTTCACGGGGTCGCGCAAGGGCGGGCTGGCGCTGCTGGATATCGCCCAGCGCCGTCCGGAGCCGATTCCCTTCTATGCCGAGATGAGCAGCATCAACCCGGTTTTCCTGATGCCGGCGGCGCTCAAGGCGCGTGGCAAGGCGCTGGGCGAAGCGTTCGTGGGGTCCCTCAACATGGGGGCCGGGCAGTTCTGCACCAATCCGGGGCTGGTGATCGCGATCGAGGGGCCGGATCTCGATGCGTTCGTCGACGCCGCCGCGCAAGCGGTCGAGGCCAGCGCCGCCCAGACGATGCTGACGCCGGGCATCCACGATGCCTACGACCACGGTGTCAGTGCGCTGGCCGCGAATGCCAAGGTGAGAGAGGTCGCGCGGGGGCAGCAGGGCGACGGCCCCAACCAGTGCCGGAGCGGACTGTTCGTGGCCGCTGGCGAGGACGTGATCGCCGACGAATCGCTCCAGGCGGAGATCTTCGGGGCCTCGTCGCTGATCGTCGCGTGCCGTGACGCCGCCGAGGTCAAGCGCGTGGCCGAGGCGCTGGAAGGCCAACTGACGGCGACCCTGCAGATGGACGATGGCGATCTCGAAGCCGCCAGGACGCTGTTGCCGATCCTGGAGCGCAAGGCCGGGCGCATCATGGCCAACGGCTGGCCGACCGGCGTCGAGGTGTGCCACGCCATGGTCCACGGCGGCCCATTCCCGGCCACCTCCGATGCGCGCTCCACCTCCGTCGGCACGGCGGCGATCTTCCGCTTCCTGCGGCCGGTCTGCTACCAGGATCTGCCGGATGCGCTGTTGCCGGAAGCCGTTCGCGAGGGCAATCCGCTGAAGCTGCGCCGACTGCTGGATGGCGAGCGCGAAGGCTGAACCGTCGGCCAGGACGCCGATCCCTGCCACGACCGTGAAACGGGCCGCTCGAGAGAGCGGCCCGTTTCTTTCGGTGAACGGCGGTTGGCGGCTATATCAGCGCCAGCCACTTCAGCAGGAAGAGCCCCAGGCTCAAGGTGAACATGGAGGCGAAAGTGGTGATGACGATGATGTTGGCCGCCAGCTTGTCGTTGGCCTTGAATGCCTTGGCCATGACGAAACTGGCCGCCGCCCCGGGGCAGCCCAGGTAGAGGAACAGAATCCCCAGGGCGGGGCCCTGGATGCCCATGGCGAGAGCCCCGAGAATGCCGAGCAGCGGAACCCAGACCAGCTTCCACAGGCTGGCATCGAGAGCGATGCTGCTGCTGCGCTTGAACGCGCTGATCGAAAGCGTGCCGCCGATGCAGATCAACCCCAGCGGCAGCGACATGCCGGCGAGATAGCCGCCCGAGGTCATGGCCCAGCCGGGCAGCTCGATGCCCGACAGTGCCACCGGGATGGCGAAGACCACGCTCAGGATGAGGGGGTTCTTGGCCAGGTTCCTGGCCAGACTGCGGAAGTCGGTAGCCACCTGGTCGCTGTAGAGCGAGAGGATGAAGACCGAGAAGACGTTGTAGATGACGATGACGGCACCGGCCAGCACGCCACCGACGGAGAGGCCGTAGTCGCCGTATTGGCCGGCTGCCAGCGCCAGTCCGACGATACCGTTGTTGGCCCGGAACGCGCCCTGGGTGAAGATGCCGCGCTCTATCCGCGGGTGTCGCCAGATCGCCCAGGCCCAGGCGAGAAAGAAGCTGACCACGGTGTAGCCGATGAAGTAGCCGATCAGGTCCGGTTGCAGTGCACGGCTCAGGTCGGCCTTGACGATGCTGAGGAACAGCAGTGCCGGCATGGTGACCTTGAACACCAGCATCGAGGCCGTGGTGATGAAGTGGGCGTCGATCCAGCCGATGCGCTTGAGACCGAGGCCCAGGAAGACCATCAGGAAGACGGGAAGCGTGATCTCCAGCGTATGGGTAAAGGCGGCCAGCAGCCCCATCGGTCACTCTCCGCCGCGTACCAGCCAGAAGCCGACGATCAGCGCTGCGATCAGCAGGGCCCAGAATAATCGGTTACGCAGGCGAGTATCGCGATGGGATCCTTTGCGAGACACAGTACAATCCTTTTTGGCAAACGCTTCGAACGCGCGTTCGACGAGCGTGTCGACGATAGCGTCGGCAAGGTGAAGCGGTAAAAATGTATAGCCGATAGTCTAAGGGAACAGTCTAAGGGAATTCGGATGTCGATGCTGCCTTATCCACTGGTCTTCGCCCACGCCAACGGCTTCACCGGCGCCAGTTACCGGACGTTGCTGTCGCCGTTGGCGGGCCGTTTCGAACTGCACCCGCTGGATCGTCTGGCCCACGACCCCCGCTATCCGGTCGGACGCAACTGGCTGGCGCTTCGCGAAGAGTATCTCTTTGCGACCGCGCCGCTGGCAGCGCCGGTCGTGGCCGTGGGCCACTCCATGGGCGGGGTGTTGTCGATCATGGCGGCGGCCAAGGAGCCGCAACGCTTCCGGGCCGTGGTGGCACTGGACCCCCCGTTGCTGCTCGGGCGTGATGCCTGGATGTTGAAGGCCGCCAAGCTGACAGGGTTCGTCGATCGGGTGACACCGGCTGGCAAGACGCTGAAACGTCGCGAGACCTGGCCCAGCCGCGACGCCATGGCCGCGGCGTTGCGTCGCCGCTCGCTGTTTCAGCGCTTCACCGAGACCGCCATGAGCGACTACGTCACCGGGGCGACCACGATCGACGATGACAGTGGTGCCACCAGGCTGCGCTATGCGCCCCGAACCGAAGCGGCGGTGTTTCGCCACCTGCCGGATCACCTGGCGTCGGTGCTGCGCAAGCTCGAGGTGCCGCTGACGGTGATCGCCGGCGAGGCGTCGGACCTGTTGACGCCCGGTCGCCGGCGCTCGCTCGAGCGGCTGGGCATTCGACTTCGCTGCGTACCCGGGGGACACATGTTCCCGTTCGAACAACCGGAAGCCACCCGCGAGGCCATTGTCGGGGCCATCGACGAGATGCTGGGAGAGACCGCGTGAGACCAACGGAGACGGTACTGGGAGAAGGGCGGCTGGCGGCATTGAGCTGGGGCGACGAGGCCGCGCCGGCCTGGGTGGCCCTGCACGGCTGGCTCGACAATGCCGCATCCTTCGCTCGGCTGGCGCCAGCGCTGGTCGCCGAGCTGGGCATTCGCCTGGTAGCGCTGGACTTGCCGGGGCATGGTCATTCGCCGCATCGCGGCGAACGCGCCGACTATCCGCTGTGGGGCTACGTCCCCGACGTACTCGAGGCGCTGGACGGGTTGAACCTGCGCGCCGCGACGCTGATCGGTCACTCGATGGGCGCGGGCGTCGCCAGCCTGATCGCCGCGGCGATGCCGGCGCGAGTGGAGCGGCTGGCGCTGATCGACGGGCTCGCCTCGACCACCAACGAACCGGCCGAGACGGTGGTACAGCTGCAGGCGGCCCTGGGGGCACGGGGGCGGCGACGCGGCAGTGCCGGCGACTACCCGAGCGTGGACGACGCCGTCGCGGCGCGGGTTCGTGGCGGGGTCACCCCGATCGATGCGGATACCGCGCGGCCCATCGTCGAGCGGAACCTGGCTAGAGGGGAGGATGGGCGCTATCGCTGGCGTACCGACCGGCGCCTGACCTGGCCGTCGCTGCTGCGCTGGACGCCGGACCAGATGCTGGAGACGGTGGCCGCGATCCGGGCGCCGGTATTGCTGTTGCAGGCCACGGGCGGCGTGTTGGCGGGGCGGCCGCATCTCGGCGATGCCTGCCGTCGGATCGACAGGCTCGAGCGACGGATCGTCTCCGGCGGCCATCATCTGCATCTGGAGCGCATCAGAGTGGCGCAGGTGGCTGCCGAAATCGTACGCTGGCATCAATCGACCGTCGGGGAGTGCGTGTCATGAAACCTCGAGTCTCGTTGGTGTTGGGGAGTGGCGGTGCGCGGGGCTACGCGCATATCGGCGTGATCGAGGAGCTCGAGGCGCGAGGCTACGAGATCGCTTCGATCTCCGGCTGCTCCATGGGTGCCCTGATCGGCGGAATCTATGCTGCCGGCAAGCTCGATGCGTATCGCGACTGGGTCTGTCAGCTCGACTATTTCGACGTGCTGCGGCTGGTCGACATCACCTGGAGCGCCATGGGCGCGATGCGCGCCGGCAAGGTGATGACCAAGCTGGAATCGCTGGTCGGTGACATCCGCATCGAGGATCTGCCGATGCCGTTCACCGCCGTGGCGACGGACCTGGGTCGGCAGCGCGAAGTGTGGTTTCAGAGCGGGCCGCTGCTGCGGGCGATCCGCGCCTCGATCGCGGTCCCGGGGATCATTACTCCGGTGCAGGAAAACGGCCACGTGCTGGTCGACGGCGGGCTGCTGAACCCGCTCCCGATCATCCCCACGGTGTCGGTGGAGTCGGATCTGGTGCTGGCGGTCAACGCCACCGCCCAGACGCCGCGGCCGGTAACGCTGGAGGAGTTGCTGCCGCCCGATCAGGCGGCCCAGGAGCACGCCCGCGAGATCGAGCGGGAGGCCGAGGGCAAGAGCTTCAGCGGCTGGCTGAAGAACGTGCGCACGCGGGTGCAGGGCATGGTGTCGTCGTTCAGCGAAGAGGAGGAGGCGTCCGAGAACGTCAGTTGGTCGAGCCAGACCGAGCGCGCCTGGAGCAAGCTGGACATGATGCTGGCCTCGTTCGATATCACCCAGGCCGCGCTGGCCAAGTACAAGATCGCCGGCTATCCGCCCGACATCCTGATCGACGTTCCCAAGAGCGTCTGCGGTGCCTACGAGTTCCATCGGGCGGAGGCGCTGATCGAACTGGGGCGCTATCTCACCGCCCAGGCCCTGGACCGCCATGAGCGCCAGCGCGACCGCACGACGGTGGCGGGCGAGCCGGTCGACGGCCGCCGCCATCCCTCCAGTAGCAGCGACCCCCAGGGGCGGCTGCCACTACCGTTGTCGTCGCCCAAGCGGCACGGTTGAAGGAGACGCGCCACGGCCGCCTTGTGCTCCGGCCCGCTCGGTGAACCAGTCTCTTCGGGGCGCACCACGTGATCTTCCAGTGTCGTGTCTCGCAAGTAACGCGAAGAAATATCGGATGCATGGCGTTGCCAGGCAAGGCGCGAGGAGGCGTCATGGTGGGGTCTATGGCAACGACGAGCAACGCCGCATGGCGGCGCCAGGGACCGATATTATGGGATGGTATTTGTGAGACACCACACTAGCTTTTCGAGTCGGCGCGAGTGCGCAGCAGGACGTAGAGCGCGCCGGTGCCGCCGTCGATGTCGCTCGCCGAACAGAATGCCAGCACGCGTGACCAGTTCTTGAGCCAGGCGTTGACGTGGCTCTTGAGCACCGGGTAGTCCGCGCCGCTGCCGCGATAGCCGCGCGCCTTGCCATGAACTACCAGCACGCAGCGAGTGCGGTTGGCGATGGCATCGTCGATGAACGATTCGAGCTCCAGGCGGGCCTCGTCGAGCGTGTAGCCATGCAGGTCGAGTCCGCCCTCCCAGCCGATCTGGCCACGCTTGAGCTGCGCGAAGGTTCTCGCCGGGAGGTCCGGGATCGAGAACGCCAGGCGCTGATGCGGCGTGACTGCCTCGACGCCGCCGTCGGACAGCCGCGACTGCACGACCGGCGGGGCCTGTTCGGCGGCTTCGCGGCGGGTGTCGGCGTTGATGTCGTTGCGACGTGGCTTGCCGACGGCGGCCCGGTTGACGCTGAGCCGCCTGACGCCGGCGGCTTTCAGTGCCTCGCGGAACGCGTTGTGATCGTCGTCGTCGCCTGGAGTCATGACCGTGGAACCTCTGCTTGCCGCCATCGTGCCGGCTGGAATCGTCGCGCGGCGCAAAGGGTAAACGATTCCGCGCTTCGTGGCTTGTCTGTGGGGACCGGTTGGTGATGAATCAGCCCGGCTGTGAACCCGGCACCCTTGCGGGTACAATCGTCGTCCGTTTTTCAGTCAGATGCGAGCCCCGTCCATGCCCCCTCTGCAGTCGACCTTGACGCTAGCCGACGATGTCATCGTTGCCGATCTGTTCAGCGTGCGTGACTGCCTGCGTTGGGCAACCAGCGAATTCCACGCCCACCGTCTCCATTTCGGGCACGGCACCGACAGCGCCTGGGACGAAGCGGTGGCGCTGGTGCTGGGGGCGCTGCACCTGCCCTGGGACGTCGATCCAGCGGTGCTCGACTCGCGCCTGCTGGGCGTCGAACGCGGACGTATCGTCGCGCTGGTGCGAAGTCGGATCGAGACGCGCCGGCCGCTGCCGTATCTGCTCGGCGAGGCGTTCTTCGCCGGCTTCCCGTTCGAGGTCGACGAGCGGGTGCTGATTCCGCGCTCGCCGACCGCGGAGCTGATCGAACAGGGCTTTTCGGCCTGGTTCGAGGAGATGCCGCCGGCGCGCGTGCTCGATCTCTGCACCGGCTCCGGCTGCATGGGCATCGCCACCGCGCTCCACCTGCCGACCTGCGAGGTGGACCTGGTCGATATCAGCCCGGAGGCGCTGGAGGTGGCAAAAGCCAATATCGTGCGTCACGACGTCGGCCGGCGCGTGCGCGCCGTGGCCTCCGACCTGTTCGAGGGCGTCGCCGGGCAGCGCTACGACCTGATCGTCAGCAATCCGCCCTACGTCGACAGTCGCGATCTGGCGGCGATGCCGGCGGAGTATCGCCACGAACCCGACCTGGCGCTGGGCGCCGGGCGAGACGGCCTGGACATCGTGCGGCGTATTCTGCGCGAGGCGCGGACCTATCTGAACGATGGCGGTATGCTGATCGTCGAGGTCGGCAACTCCCAGCGCCATCTCGAGGCGGCGTTTCCCGAAGTGCCGTTTCTGTGGCTCGAGTTCGAGCGCGGCGGCGAGGGGGTGTTCGCGCTCGGTGCCGAGGATCTCGATGCCTACGCGGACCACTTCGCCGCGTCCCGCCCGGCCTGAACCTGAATCTTTCGCCCATTTCCTGAGGATCGCGCATGTCCGGCAACACCTTCGGCAAACTGTTCACCGTCACCACTTTCGGTGAGAGTCACGGCCCTGCACTGGGTGCCATCGTCGACGGCTGCCCGCCGGGACTCGAGATCAGCGAGGCGGATCTGCAGGTCGATCTCGATCGTCGCCGGCCCGGCTCCTCGCGTCACACCACCCAGCGCCGGGAGCCGGATCAGGTCAGGATCCTGTCCGGCGTGTTCGAGGGCAGGACCACGGGCACGCCGATCGGACTGCTGATCGAGAACACCGATCAGCGCTCCAAGGATTATTCCAAGATCGCCGAGCAGTTTCGCCCGGCCCACGCCGACTACACCTACCACCACAAGTACGGGATTCGTGACTACCGGGGGGGTGGCCGCTCCAGCGCCCGGGAGACGGCGATGCGCGTGGCCGCCGGCGCCATCGCCAAGGCCTGGCTCTCGCAGCAGGGGATCCGCGTGCGCGGCTACATGAGCCAGCTCGGCCCCATCGAGATCGACTTCAAGAGCTGGGATGGCGTGGACGACAATCCGTTCTTCTGCCCGGATCCGGCCAAGCTGCCGGAACTCGAGGCGTACATGGATCAGCTGCGCCGCGACCAGGATTCGGTGGGCGCCAGGATCACGGTCATCGCCGAGGGCGTGCCGGTGGGGCTGGGCGAACCGGTGTTCGACCGGCTGGATGCCGACCTGGCCCACGCCTTGATGGGCATCAACGCGGTGAAGGGGGTCGAGATCGGCGACGGCTTCGGTGTCGTGGCTCAACGTGGCAGCGAGCATCGCGATGAAATGACGCCGCAGGGGTTTCTCTCCAATCATGCCGGCGGCGTGCTCGGCGGCATCTCCAGCGGCCAGCCGGTCGTCGCGCATCTGGCGCTGAAGCCGACCTCCAGCATCACCCGGCCCGGGCGTTCGATCGACGTGCACGGCGAGCCGGTGGAGGTGGTCACCAAGGGGCGGCACGATCCCTGTGTCGGCATCCGTGCCACGCCGATCGCCGAGGCGATGATGGCGCTGACGCTGATC
>NZ_CALFQK010000180.1:0-3241 GCF_937921195.1 uncultured Salinicola sp. | reverse complement strand
TCACCGCTGATGGTGTCGCCGTTCGAGGGATCGATGGTCGGTACGTCCGGGGCGGTATTGTCGGTTTCGTCGCCGTCGTCGTCTGAAGGTGCCGCATCGTCATCGTCATCGCTTCCGCCGCCACCGCCTGCTGCTAGTGCGCCGGCTGCCAGTGCGCCACCACCAATGGCGGCCCAGCCCAACGGAGTGACGGCAGCGCCGTCGCTGCCTTCACCGGCAACGGCGGCGGGTTCGAAAACGCCGAACTCTCCCTGGGGGATGTAATCCGCCGCGACGATGCCATCACTGTTGGCGGGGCCAAGGTCCGCCCATATCAGTTCCTGGTCGTCACCGGTGAGGTAAAGTTGGCTCGTGGTGGCTTCATCCGTGCCATAGAAGTTTTCGATACGGATGACTTGGCCGTCCGTGGTCCGAACCAGGAGATCATTGCCGTCGCGGTGCAGCTCCTGTATGTCGTCAGGCGAGAGGCTCAACAGCACCTTTCCAGGCTGATCGAGAGCAATGGTTCCGTCGGTTTCGACAGTGGTGGCGGGCGCTGCAGCAACGTCTTCGTTGAGCGCACTGATCTTCGCTGAAATGGCCATGGAACTCCCCCTGCTGGATCACCCGCGAATGCGGAAGTGGCAACGTCTTATAACCAATAAGGACGGCTTTTTTAGTCTTTGAATAGGAATAGGAGAGAACGCTGTTTATTGCAAACTGTTAAAAACGTTGATTATTGTAATTTTTTGATAACAGCTATTATTTGTATATTTATCAATCGTTTATGTGGATACCTAGCAATGGTCATTAGACTTTTTATCGGGCTTCCTAAGTATTTTTATGTTTTTGGTGTTAGGTGTTAACTTGATTTAAATAATTGTTAGCGTCGTAAATAGGTAGGCAAGATATAAATGTTTAGGCGATTGGTATTTTGTTCTAACTGTCGTTTGTTCCCGCCTAAACGCCACTTTGGGCATCACTGGTATCGAAGAGGAGCGGAGCCTGTCGGAGCCCAGGGTTCTCCCCGGGGCGGCAATCGCGCCACGCCGGTTGGAATCGCTCACGGCTGCCGCAATAATGGGTCTCCAATGCCAAGGAGCCAATCCATGGGTCATGAGATCGCCCCGCTTAGCCGTTTCGACGACCGGGATGTCGAGCGCGTAGAGGATCAGCGGCTCTACACGGGATTTTTCGATCTCGAGAAGCGTCGCCTGCGCCACCGGAAATTCAATGGTGAATGGAGCGAGGTTCTGGACCGGGAGGTTCACGTTCGCCGTGATGCGGTGGGCGTACTACTCTATGACCCGGTTCGGGACGAGGTTGTCATGGTCGAGCAGATTCGTGCCGGCGCCCTGGATGACGACACGTCTCCGTGGAAGCTGGAGCCGGTGGCGGGCCTGGTCGAACAGGGGGAGTCTCCCGCCGACGTCGCCCGGCGTGAAGCGCAGGAGGAGGCCGGGTGCGAGGTTCGCGAGTTGATCGAGCTCCATCGCTATTACCCCAGCCCCGGCGCATGCACCGAACAGGTCACCCTGTTCTGCGGTTTGATAGACAGCCAGGGCATCGGTGGTGTGCATGGTCTGGAAGAAGAACACGAGGATATTCTGGTTCACGTCATGTCGTTCCCGGAGGCCTGGGATCGATTGATGGCGGGCCAATTGGACAATGCCATGGCGTTGATTGGCTTTCATTGGCTGGCGCGCGAGCGCGCCACGTTGAGAGCCATGGCCTAGCGCGAGAGGGCAGAGGTTACGAAGTTTAGTTAGGGTCGGCTGTCCGCGTTCGCGCCCTTCACAGGCCGTCAGGCGCCAGGAGAACTGCATGAGAAAGACTGCTTACGTTACGGATCTCAAGACGCTCCAGGCCGAGTGCAGCAGCAATTATCTGCGGCTCTGCCGTCTGGTCATGGACATGGAGCCGGGTGAGATCAAGGAAGTACCGCTGTCGGGAGAGCACGCCCGTTTCGGCACGCTATGGTTCGAGGTACTCGAACAGGCGCCCTACACCACGGTCGCTCGGGTGTCCCAGACCGGGGTTCTCGACAGCTTCGTCGACTCCCCACGGATGACGGTGCATCTCTATCACGACGCCGACATGGCGGAAGTGACCGATTTTCAGCGTCAGCGCCATTTCCAGGGGCGCTATCGCTATCCCAATCCTCAGATGCATCAGCCGGACGAAAAACTGCAGATCAATCGCTTTCTGGGCGAGTGGTTGCAGCACGGGCTGGCACACGGGCATGCCGCCAACGTGCCGGAAACGCCCTGATGCGCCTGATCCAGATTACCGACTGCCATCTGTTGGCCGATCCTCAGGGAACTTCGCGCAAGGGCTTGCCGTTGCGTCAACTACAGGCGGTGCTCGAGCGCGTGCGGTCGTTGGGGCCTGATGCGCTGTTGGTTACCGGTGACGTCGCCCAGGATGAAACCTCGGCGGCCTATCGCCATGCCAGCCGGGCGTTTGCGTCCGTGGGCTGTCCGTGGTTCTGGATTCCCGGCAACCATGATCAGCCGGAGCTGATGGAAGAGTGCCATCCTCTCCACGAGGAGCTCGATCTCGGCAAGTGGCAGGTGTTGCTGTTGAACTCGCGTATCAGCGGTCAGCCCGGCGGCGAGCTGGGGCAGGAGCAACTGCAGCGTCTTGCGCTGCAGCTCGAGGCCGACGATCGACCGGCATTGATTGCCCTGCACCATCCGCCGCTGGATATCGGTTCGGTATGGATGGATGCGATCGGGTTGAAGGACAGGGACGCCCTGTGGCAGACGCTTTCCCCCTATCCCCAGGTCAAGGCGTTGATCTGCGGTCATATCCATCAGGCGTTCGCCGCATGGCAGAACGTCGTGGCCGTCTATGGCTGTCCGTCGACATCGGACCAGTTCCTGCCGAAGAGCCACGAATTCGCGATCGACGAGGCGGCGCGCCCCGGCCTGCGTGTCCTGGAACTCCGTGGCGAGACGCTGTCGACCTGGGTCGAACGGGTCGATCTCTGATCGTTTATAACCAAAAGCGCTTTTTGAATCATCTTTGATTCTTTGACGTTATTACCAATGTCTCGCTAGGGTTTGCCTCCCAGGAAGCCCATATTCTATTCAGTCTTGCCATCTCGGTATTGGTGGCGACCGTGAGACACCGACCATGACAGCTCCTATCGTCAGCGCTCAGCGCCAGACCCATCTCAAGCAGCTCGAAGCCGAGTCCATCCACATCATCCGCGAGGTCGCGGCCGAGTTCGGCAACCCGGTGATGCTCTACTCCATCG